>DASXTD010000153.1:0-9699 GCA_036505655.1 Chloroflexota bacterium | reverse complement strand
CCCCCAGCCCCTTTCCGGTCCGGGCCCAGGGCTTGCGGGGGACGGCGGTGATGTCCGAGATGCCTGCCTCGTCGTAGTGGACAGGGATTCCTTCTCCCTGCATCCAGCGGTAATAGGGGTGGCGCTCGCGCAGCTTCCGGTCTGGCATGTCATCGAGAATCTCGGTCTCGCTCGCTTGCATCGTCCCCTCCCCTACGCCCGTGATTTTGACGGCCCGTGGCCGTAGAACCCCTCGCACATTGACTCCCGAGACCGCTCTGCTTCGCTACGCTACGGCCGGTTGTGGCATCCGGACCTCAATCCCCTTTTTCGTGCACTCATCGACGTACGTCGTATAAATCGCGGGATCCTGCGCCTCGTAAGGGACGCCGCGGATGTTGTCCCACGTGCTCCATTTCCGATTGGACGTTCCGAGCTGCCCCATCCGCAGGGCGGCGTCGCGCGCTAGCACCGGGCTGGTGTTGAAGTGCTGGTGGTACTCACCCTCCTGCGGCGATAGGAGCGTGCCGTCCTTCCACTCGAAGCGGCGGGGCGCCTCGCCCTCAAAATTCAGGTACGAGTAGCCGGATCCTTCCAGGATGACGATGTGCGCGCCGCCGCCGTGGCAATGCGCTTTCTTGTACTGGCCGATGGGGAAGTCGCTGCAGTGGGCCACCATCGAGTTGTTGGACAGCACGTAGTGCATGATGCGTTGCGGGGCGCCGCGGCTACTGGCGTCGTTTTCCACTAGACTGGCCCCGCGCAGATCCGGGATGAAATTCGTTTGCCAGACTCCGCCCGGGAAGGCGCGGCCGGGATCGGTGAAGTAGTCCTCTTCCCCGCCGTAGCGCTCCCAGAACACGAACGAGTTGTTGAAGGCAAATTCTGGGTTGCGCACCTGATTGATCATCATGGGGGCGGCGGTTACCGCGAAGAGACGAGCGTCGGCCTGCCCGTCCAGGTTGAAGTGCTGGTAATAGCAGTTGAGCGGCGGGGCGAAGAGGCTTCCTCGCTGCCACTCGACCGTTTGCTTGTTCCTGCCCGGCTGCCAGAACGTGGTGGCGCCCCGCCCGTGGAGGACGAGGATCATCGCCTCGAAGCAGTGGTGGATCTCCTCGGTTTGTCCGCCGGGGGCGATCTCCATGACGTAGGCATCATCTTCAGCATAGGGATCGAGGTTGACGAAGGCGCCCTTCTGGCCCATCCGCGGCCAGGGTGCCAGCTCAATCGTGTGCAGGTCAGGCTGGTACCCGCCGACGTAGTTCGGGATGCCTTCGTTGCGGGCCCAGTGTTGATAGGGGGTCCCGGTGCTGTGGACCGCGCCCGCGGTTGGGACAAAATTCTCAGTCATTGAGCTCCCTTCTCACGTACCAGCAAAGAGTTGGTTCCATTTTTTCTCGACGCTTTGTCGCAACTCCTGGCTGTTCACATTGACCTTGGGGAACTCGTCCTTCCATTCATACGGGCGACAGGCGTTGATTATCAGGCTGTCCGCCCGGTAAGTGTTCCGTACGCGCTCCTTGGCCAGGAGGTTCTTGGGGGTGGGCCGCCTAGCGGGAGGAATGCGCGGATCTAGCTCCATCGAGGCGGTACCCTCGATGATGCGCACCCCACTCTGAGGAATAGTGCGGCTGGCGACGGCCCACAGTACTTCCTGGGTGTTGAAGATGTCGACGTCCTCGTCCACCAACACCCAGATGTTGTTGCCGACGTTGCGGAAGCCGCCGGGCGCGAGTACTCGCACCACGTCTTCGATGTGCTCGCCGTACATCTGCTGGACGCTGACGACCTTGAACGTAAGGGACAGGCTCACCACGCCCTGGATGCCGGGAATGCCTGCCTTTTCCAGCTTGCGCCTGGTATTGAGGTCCACTTCGTGCAGTCGGTGTGCCGCTGATATCGGCCGGACGGGCGGGCAGCCGAAGATGATCGGATCGTTCCGATAATAGATGGCGCTGACCTCGATGGGAGTCTGGAGCGTGCGGCCATGCGCGTAGTAGCCGGTGTACTCGCCGAATGGACCTTCCGGGAGGAGGGACTGCTCGGGGGACGGAATGTATCCCTCGATGACGATCTCGGCGGTGGCCGGCATGGGCAGGCTGGTGACCGGCCCCAGGACCACAGGGTAGGAACTGTTGTGGAGATAGCCCGCCACCTCGAGCTCCGACACGTTGTCCGGGCAATGCAGGATGGTGCTGCTCGCGACAAAGCTCAGAATTGGTTCCTGGCCGCACGACACGACCACGGGCGCCTTTTCGCCCCGCTCCCAATACTTGCGGCGAATGACGTCCCCGTGCTGAAAGGGACTCGTAAATACGAGGGCAGTTTTCTCGTCGTGGATGGCCACCCGGTAGGTGCCAACGTTGACGAATCCAGTATCCGGGTCTTTCTGGATCACGCAATCGCCGGTCCCGATGTAGCGGTTGCCGTCTTCCTCGTGCCACTTGGGCGTGGGGAACTTCCACAGATCGATGTCCGACCCGGTCATCACGTTCTCCATGACCGGGCCTGTCGCCAGTACTTCCGGAGGAATCGTCCCGTAATCACGGCTCGCCTGGTCCCATTCCTCTGCCATCTCGGTCAGAGAGGCGTCGGGCGTGAGCCCTAGCGCGACGGCGAGCTTATCGGCCAACCGATCGGCGTTGCAGAGGATCCGGTAGCCCTTCGGGTAGTCTGGGATGTCGTCGAACAGCAGCGCAGGGCCGCCGCGCTCGATCATAAGCTCGGTAAGGACGCCGATCTCGAGGTCCCAGTGAGCGCCCGCGACGTCGGTCAGGTCGCCGCACGCCCGCAGCCGGTCAATGTACTCGCGCAGATCATTCCAGAGCATGGCTCTTCAGCTCAATATGCGATGGCCCATTCATGAACGGCCTTCCCTTCACCGTGCAACTGCCTTTCGCCGCTGCTCCGCGCAGTGTAGCTCGATTGAGGCCATTAAGACTCTTTTCCGGCCTTATCATCGGTTCCAATCCCCGCAGGCTCAAACGGCGCGGGTTCCGGTCAGTTTTCTTTCCCATAGCCCGCGCATATACTCAGCCCTTAAAGGAAGGCGCGTGGAGTCTGTAATGGGTCACGAGTGCACGTATCCGGCTCAAGATGGGCTGGCCATTGAGGCGTACCTGGCGCGCCCCAATGGGCCAGGGCCGTTTCCGGGCGTGGTCGTGCTGCACGCGCGGAATGGGCTTCTGCCATTCTTCAAGGAGTGCGCTGACGAGCTAGCCCAGGAAGGCTTCGTCGGCTTTTCCATCGGGTGGCAGACTCGCGTGCCGCCGAATGAAGAGCGCCGGATGCCGTCCGACCAAGAGGTGATGAACGACGTAGCGGCGGGGATCGACTACCTGCGTACGCAACCGTTCGTGGACATCACGCGCCTGGGTGTGATGGGATTCTGCGCTGGCGGCACCCAAACATACCTGGCAGTCTCCACGCTGGACGCGTTTCGTGCCGGTGTCCCTCACTACGGAGCACCGCGCCGGATGCGGGAGAGCGAGGGGCCAGCGGAAGGCCAGCTCCCCACCGCCTTCGACATGGCAGACAAGGTTCAGGCTTCGCTCCTGATAGTCCAGGGGGAGGAAGACCGCGCCATCCCCATCCAGGACGTCCACGACTATCGCGATCGGCTGCAAAGCTTGGGAAAAGAAGTGGAGCTGGCCGTCTACCCTGGTATGGGCCACGCCTTTACGATCCGAGGTGGCCGCTCCTATGACGAAGCCAGCGCCACGGATGCCTGGAAACGCACGGTGGCCCATTTCAGACGCACGCTAATGGGCTTGCCGTAAGAAGGGAAAAGACATGGCGGCACCCGCGGGCGGTGAAGTTGTCCAGTCGGCCTGGGAACGTTCCTCTGCTTACGAGCAGTGGATCGACGGCGAGGGCCTCCTCATCCACCGAGGCAACTACGTCGAGGACTTGCGCCAGATTGAGGTCGGGTGGTGGCAGCGGCGCGGGTGCAACGCAGCTTTTCTACAGCTCGCCGGTCAGGGCACCGTCAATGAGATCCGGGTCACGGAAATTGCGGTAGGCAGCACCACCAGACCGGCTCGGCTGGCGGTAGATGAGGTCGTATTCGTTATCGAGGGCCGGGGTACCACGCAGCTGTCGGAAGGCAGGCAGAGCCCGCGCACGTTCGAGTGGGGAAAGCACAGCCTGTTCCTGATCCCGCGCCACGCCGCGTATCGGCTGGGAAACAGCGGTGATCGCCCCGCCCGGCTCCTGCACTACAACGCGCTGCCACTCGCCCTGACCGTCGTACCCGACCCCGAGTTCTTGGTGGACAACGACTTTCAGGTAGAGACCCTGCAAGTGGACGCGGACGGCGCGGACCTTTATACGGAGCCGAGGCTGGCCGGATCGGCGGGCGACTCGAACCGAGATACCTATACCTGGAGGGGAAACCTCTTCCAGGATCTGGGCGCCTGGAACAAGCTGCGCTCGTACGGGTTCCGGGGTGCCGGGCGACAAGTGGTCTGGTTCAGCTATCCGCACACCGCGCTCTGGAATCACATGTCGGTGTTGGCCAGCGGCACCTACGAGAAGGCCCATCACCGAGGGTTGGGCCCCCTGATGGTAATCCTGGCCGGCGAGGGCTACTCCTACTTCTGGGAGGATGGGAAGGACAAGGTGCAGGTAACCTGGCACGAGGGCAGCGCGACTGCCCCGCCCAGCGGGTGGTTCCACCAGCACTTCAATGTGGGGCCGGAACCGGTCCGCTACATCGGCTTCCACACCCCCCTAGACGATAACGAGCACGTCCAGATCGAGTACGCGGGGGAGGAACCGGTGATTCGCGAGACATTCGAGGCGGAGCTCTCCAAGAGAGGCCTCAGCTCGCAGATGCCGCTCGAAGTCTATGAAGGGCGCGGCCAATGATGGATATGGTGCACACAGGCCCGGACACGCTGGCAGGCCGGTACATGCGGCGGTTCTGGCAGCCCGTCCATGTGGCCGACAAGGTCGCGCCGGGGCGGGCCATCCCCATCCGGGTCATGGGTGAGGATCTCACTTTCTATCGCGGTGAGAGCGGATCGCCCCATCTGCTGGCTTTCCGGTGCGCTCACCGCGGAACGCAGCTTTCGACGGGATGGGTCGAGGGCGAGGACCTTCGCTGCTTCTACCACGGCTGGAAGTACGGCGGCTCCGGCCAGTGCATCGAACAGCCCGCCGAGCCGCAGCCGTTCTGCGATCGAATCAGCATCACGAGCTATCCGGTCCAGGACTACCTGGGGCTCGTGTTCGCGTACCTGGGCGACGAAGCGGAGCGGCCTCGGGACCCCGCATCCGAGCAAGCGAGTAGTGATGGCCGTCGAAAGCCGCCGCCGTTTCCGCGATTGCCCTGGTTCGAGGAGCTCGGCGGGATAGAAGCGCACAGCCAGACGCTGCCCTGCAACTACTTCAACCGCATGGACAACTCGGTCGATCCAGCGCACGTCCCACTCACCCATCGTTACCCCGGCCATGAAGCGCTCACCGGCCCCGGGGCGCCGCAGGTGGCGGCGGAGGAGCAACCGTGGGGAGTGACGACCCGGAGCGTGTGGCCGAACGGCAGAACCACGATTCAGCAGGTACTGATGCCGAACTTATTCGTCTGCGACATCGGGGAGGGTTCCTGGGCCGCCAAGCTGTTGGGTTGGCGAGTCCCCATCGATGACGATCACTTCATGAGTGTCAACGTGGCGGGACGAACGGGCCAGCCCCAGCCTGTATGGGGAGCCGCCAACGGCAAGCGGGACCGTTCGGAAATGGCCCGCGCAGCCGGCGAGCAGGCCGATCGGGTGCTGGAAGGCTCCACGAGCATGGCGGACCTGACCGAGAGCGAGTCGATATTCGAGGTCCAGGACTATGTGGCTCAGGTTGGCCAGGGCGCGATTGCGGATCGGAATCACGAGCATCTCGGGCGAGCCGACCTCGGCCTCGTATTGCTGCGCGAGATTTGGGCTAGAGAGCTGCAGGCCCTGTCCGAGGGAGGCCCCCTCAAGGCCTGGGAAATACCAGCCAGCCTGACGCTGGACACCGGTGGCGTCTAACCTGACTGGCGGACGGCTCATTTTTATGGGGAAGCTGCGAGATATGGCAGTGGCCCTCATGGTGGTTGCCCTATCGGGGTGCGTGCCTCCGAGCTCCGGCGGTCCTGGGGTAGCGCAGCCGCCGAGCGTGGTGTCCCCCAAGACCATCACGATCGCTACGTTGGTGCCCATCCCCGGCTTTGGACCCTGGGACATCGGCACTACTCAGGGCGGATGGGCCGCGTTGGGCGAGCTCGCCTCCAACGGGCTTGTCACGGAGGGCAGTGGGCGGCCCGAGCTCCGAATCGCGGCTCAGCTCCCTTCCTTCGATGATGAGTCTATCGCGCTCCTGCCCGACGGCCGAATGCAAGTGACCTGGCACCTCAGGCCAGACGTCCGCTGGCACGACGGCGCACCGTTCACGTCGGACGACCTGGCATTCTCCGTGCAGATGTATCAGCACCCCGAGCTCCCCAAGGGGAACACCGCCTCCACCATCGGGCAGATCCAGCGCGTCGAGACCCCGGACCCTTTGACCGCCATCATCACCTGGAGGTCAGCATTTGCCGGTGGGGCCTCGCTCGATCTGCGCACGCTGTGGCCTTACCCTTCCCACCTGCTCGGGGAAGCCTTTCAGGGCGATAAGCAAACCTTCCGCGGGCTGCCGTACTTCAACACAGATTACGTAGGTTTGGGGCCGTTCCGCCTGGTCGACTTCGGCCAGGGCGAGAGCCAGACGTTCGAGCGCTTCGACAACTACTACCTCGGAAAACCGAAAATCGATCGCGTCATAGTGCGGGCCATCCCCGACCCGAACGCCCTCTACGTCAACATCAAGGCCGGCGCAGTAGATATGACACCCGACCAGACGATGCCTCTCAATCTTTTCCTTCAGCTGCGCGACGAGTGGCAACCGACTGGTGAGGGCAACGTTTTGCAGCGGCAGGGGATTTGGCGATACCTGATGGTCCAGCTCCGTCCGGAGTTCGCCCGAGTCCCGGAAGTGGCGCGGGACGTGCACCTCAGGCGCGGGCTGCTCCTGGCGATCGATCGGGACGCGCTGCGTGAGTCCGTCCTGCCGGGCGTAGCGAACACCAGCGCCGACAGCTTTATGGCCCCGAGCGACCCGCGGGCACCGCTGGTGGGCCAACCATTCGCTGCACTCCGGTACGACCCTAACCGGGCGTTGGCCGAGTTTAGTGAGGGAGGCTGGCGAGTAAGCCCAGACGGCCGCATTTCGAATGCGGCCGGAGAGCGGGTGGAGATCCCCATACGGACCTCGGTCCAGTACCCGCAGGAGATTGCCATTGTGGCCGACTACTGGCGCAAGCTCGGGCTCGGGGTCGTGGAGGAGACGGCATCGGCCGCTCAGGCCCAAGACTCCGAGTACAAGGCGAAGTTCCCCCAGATCGACGTCTCCGGCCGCGGATTCAACGAGGCGGTGCTGCAGTACTTTGACTCACGCCTGATCGCGGCGCCCGAAAACCGCTGGTTATCGGCGAATGTGCCGGGCTACAACAGCCCAGCGTTCGATCGACTCGTCGATCAGGTCAGCCGCAGCTTCGACCAGCGCGAGCAAGGTGAATTTTTGCGACAGGCGGGAGAGATGCTGGCGACCGACCTGCCAGTGCTCCCAACCTACTTCGCGGTGTGGCTCGCCGCAGTCCGGCAGCCAATCCAAGCGCTCCGCGATGACTACGCGCCAGTGGTCCAGGCGACGGCAATCATGCGGCATGCCTACCTCTGGGACCTCGCATGAGCGAATCACGGGCATTCGGCAGGCGAGTTGGCGCACTGCTAGGCTTGATTCTGCTGACCACGTTTGGCTGGCCGCGGTTCGGCACTCGGCGCTGGCACTCCGAGACGATTACCAGGCCACCATTCAGTCCGGCGATATGTCTCGGAACGCCCATCTGTGGGACATCGCATGAATGAGAGTGGCACCCAGGGAGGGGGAGGTCCCCTCGACTTCGTACACACTGGCCCAGGAACTCCCGCCGGGCAGTATCTGCGACGGTTCTGGCAACCGATCTACCGCTTTGAGGATCTGAGCGCCGGAAGAGCGGTGCCGGTGCGAGTCATGAGCGAAGACTTCACCCTCTATCGAGGTGAAGCCGGCGCGCCACACCTCCTGGCGTTTCGCTGCGCCCATCGCGGCACGCAGCTCTCCACGGGCTGGGTCGAGGGCGACGATCTGCGCTGCTTCTACCATGGCTGGAAATACGACAGTGGCGGCCAGTGCATCGAGCAGCCGGCAGAGCCCCAGGCCTTTTGCGACCGCATCAAGATCAAAAGCTACCCGGTGCAGGAATATCTCGGCTATATATTTGCCTATCTGGGAGAGGGTGCTCCGCCCCCGCTGCCCCGTTTCCCCCGATTTGAATCGGGGGCCGTCGAGGTCCACTCGCAGTACCTGGCCTGCAACTACTTTCAGCGGGTCGAAAACGCGCTCGATTCGGTGCACACTGCGTTCGTGCACCGTTACCCGTACGGCTTCAAATACGGAATGGTGGGAGACGCCAAGCTCCGAGTTGAAGAGTCGCCCTGGGGACTAACCCTGTTTACTCATTGGGCGACGGGCCAGCGGGCTGTCCATCACCTCGTCATGCCGAACGTTCTTCTCATCGAGGCGAGAGCGGCTGAAGAGGGGGAAAGCCCGTGGGACCTGCTCGGCTGGCGGGTGCCCATCGACGACACCTGCCATGTGAGCTGCACCGTGGATCACGCGCAGGATGTGGCCGCGGCGGCCAACCGCTACTGGCGGAGTGGGGCTGAACGGCAGAGCCTGGCCGCTGTGGCGAGCGAACAAGGCGAAAAAGTGGTGGCCGGGGAGCTCCGCATCGAAGACGTTGAGGATCGGCGCGCGATCTTCGAGCTGCAAGACTACGTGGCTCAGGTGGGCCAGGGCGTGATCGCCGATCGACAGGCCGAGCATGCGGGCCACTCGGACCTTGCCGTTCTCGCGATTCGCAAGACCTGGACCCGCGAGTTGCAGGCACTGGCGGACGGACAGCCACTCACAAAATGGGCGCAGGTAATTGAGACAGACGACTAGAACGACGAGATCGAGGTAGAAGCGATGGCGGCAGCAGTGCGCGAAGCTTACCGAGCAGCGGATTGGACTGACTTCTCCCATACGGGGCCGGGCACGCTGGCCGGCGCCTATCTTCGCTCCTTCTGGCAGCCGATCCACCTTACGCAGCATCTTCCGTTCGGCCGAGCGGTTCCCGTTCGGGTGATGAGCGAGGACTTCACCCTCTATCGGGGCGAAACGGGGACGCCGCACCTGCTGGCCTTCCGTTGTGCGCATCGGGGCACCCAGCTCTCAACCGGTTGGGTGGAGGGCGACGACCTGCGCTGCTTCTATCACGGCTGGAAATACAACGGCGGTGGCCAGTGCATCGAGCAGCCGGCCGAGCCACAGCCCTTCTGCGACCGCATCAAGATCAAGAGCTATCCGGTGCAGGAGTATCTGGGCCTGATATTTGCCTACCTCGGCGAAGATGAACCGCCGGCGCTTCCTCGGTATCCACTTCTCGAGCAGGAAGGCGTGCTGGACAACCGAGTGCAAATGCTGGCCTGCAACTACTTCAATCGACTCGACAACTCGATGGACCCCGTGCACGTCGCCTTCGTGCACTACTGGGCGCGGGTGGGATCACAGTTCACCCCGGGCCGTATCCCAACCATAGACGCGGAGGAGACACCCTGGGGATTC
>DASXTD010000152.1:0-1617 GCA_036505655.1 Chloroflexota bacterium | reverse complement strand
GAGCTCGCGCGCGATCCGCACCAGATGGCGGGCGGCCTCGTCCCGATCCAGTGGCGAAGGGGCGACTCGGATGAGTACGACTTGACCGTGGCATGCCTCCGCCAGCGTTCGAGCCAGCGGCAGCGCGGCCGCGGATTGTGGGGTCCCGTCAAGGGGCACAAGGATCTGGTCGAACATGGCCCCACTATCCGCCTTTCGCAAACCGACGTCCCGACGTTGGCGGGTAGTCCTGGCGAGCTCAGACCTACCCCGTGGGGTGGTCAATCAACTACCCGCTCAGGGCTGGCGCCCAGCCAACCGGCGGCTGATGCTTGTCTCCGATCGGGAAGAAAGTTGGTCACTGGGGGTTTGCCATGATGAGCGCAGGTGATGCTCCTGCCGAGCTGGTAGTCACGTCGATCCGCCTGCGCGAGCGGGCAGCAGCCACGAGTGAAAGTCCAATCGAGCGCTTGCTCCGTGCGGTGGCTACCCACGCGGCGGCCGAAGAGGACGCGCTTGGCCAATACGAATATCTGGCTGGAGCCAGCGGCGATCCAGTTATTGCGCTGGTGATGCGGCTCATCCTGGATGACGAGGTGCGTCATCACGGGTTGCTTCATCGCATGGCAACCACGCTGCGTGACGCTCTGGAGTGGACGTCTTCGCCGGCTGCACTACCGAAATCCGAGCCGGCGCAGGAGTCTGTGCCGAAGTCGTTCGTACGGCTCGCGCGTGAACTCGTTGAAGAGGAACGGACAGGAGCGCGGGCCCTGCGGCGGCTGGCCGAGCAGGAGAAGGATATCAACGACGGGCTGGATAGTTTGCTGCTGGAGATGATGGCTATGGACAGCGACAAGCACGCCCGGCTGCTCCAGTTCGTGCAGCGGCGGCTTGAAGCGCGGGCCAACGCGTAGTCCGCCTACCACCGTGGAACGTGTCGTCCAAAGCGTTGTCCTTAGAATGCCCGCATGGGTGCCGATCGATCGCGCCTCGAGCCTGCGCACGACCCGCGTGGACTTGGGGACCTTGTCGAGCTCGCGCCCGTCGCCATCTTCGTCAGGGATATCGAGACAGGCACGATCACATTCTGGAACCGTGGAGCAGAGGACCTGTTTGGCTGGCCGCGCACTGAGGCTGTGGGCCGCACGAGTAACGACCTCCTGCAGACGAAGTTTCAGCAGCCCCTGGGCGACATCGAACTGGAGATCGAGCAGCGCGGGCGTTGGGAAGGTGAGCTCACTCGGACTACACGCGATGGGCGTCGGGTTGTCGTGAAGAGTCGCTGGGCGCTACAAGCCGGCGTGGACGGACGCCCTGCCGGGGTCGTCGAAACCAGCACAGACGTCACCGATCAGAGGCGGCTGCTGCGGCAGGCCGAAGCCGCTGAAGCGCAGTTTCGTGGGCTCCTCGAGTCGGCCCCCGACGCCGTCGTCATCGTTGATACGCTGGGCGCGATCCAGATTGTCAATCGCCAGACAGAGACGCTATTCGGGTATGCCCGCACCGACCTGCTGGGCAAACCGGTCGAGGTGCTGCTACCCGAACGTTTTCGTGGGCGACATGTGGGCCATCGCTCCGGGTATCAGAACAATCCGCATACCCGGCCTATGGGCATTGGCCTCGAACTGTTCGGCCTGC
>DASXTD010000151.1:0-4629 GCA_036505655.1 Chloroflexota bacterium | reverse complement strand
ACGCCTCCACCTTCACCGCTCGCGTCATTGCCTCCACCAACTCGGACATGGTGTCGGCTATCACGGGGGCCATCGGGGCGTTGAAGGGGCCTGCCCACGGCGGGGTGCCGGGGCCTGTGCTGGAGATGTTGGAGGCGATCGGCTCTCCCGATCGAGCTAAAGCCTGGGTGCGTGCCGCCCTCGGACGAGGCGAGCGGATCATGGGCTTCGGTCATCGAGTCTACAAGGTGCGCGATCCGCGTGCCGAAGTATTGGAGCGAGCGGCCGAGCAACTAGCAGCCCATACGGGCGATCACCGCCTGCTGGAGCTGATCCATGAGGTTGAGCGCGTTACGGTGCGGGTCCTATCGGAAGAGAAGCCCGGTCACGATCTGTATGCCAACGTAGAGCTGTACGCGGCATTGATCCTCCACGCGGTGGGGATTCCGCCGGAGCTGTTCACGCCCACTTTCGCGGCTTCCCGGATGGCGGGCTGGACGGCGCACGTCCTCGAGCAATACGCTGACAACCGCCTGATTCGCCCCCAGGCGATGTACGTTGGCCCGCGCAATCTTCCGTTGGTGCCAGTCCAGGAGCGTTAGCAGCCCCGCGTTCAGATCGACGGGAAGCGGATTGGTCGAGCCTACTGGTAGCGGACGACGAACACCGCGTCCCGGCCGCGCTCCGCGCCCCAGATCTCCACGGGTTGCGTGGTGTCTGACGGATCGGAATAGGCGAACGGAGCCGCCAACGCCTTCATCACCCAGCTGTTAACCCCGCCCAACTGGGCCACGTTGGACGGGCTGGAGATAGGAACTGTGGTGAAGGTTTCTGTGTTGGGATCGAACCGCACGATGGTGTCCGCCCGCGTATCGCTGAGCCAGACCTGATCGCGCTCGTCTACGTAGACGGCGTAGGCCTGCGGGCGGTCGCCGGGCAGCCGCCACTCAGCCCATTCCCCGGTGACCGGATCGTATCTCCCCAGTTGGCCCGCATTGAACTCGCTTATCCACAGGCGGCCCGCGGAGTCCGGCCACACGCGGCGCGTTCCCTGGCGCGGAGTAGGCGGATCGAGCGCCACCATGGACCCATCATCGCCATCAATGCGGCCCAGATAGCTGCTCGCCAACGACGCGAAATAAACGGTGCCATCGGGCGCGGTGCTGATGCCGTATGCGCCGGGTCCTCGGGGCGCATTCCAGACCTCGACGACGCCAACCGAGGGGTCCAGACGTCCGATGACGCCGTTCTGGCCCGTGAACCAGAGCACGCCGCGCAGGTCGAAGGCGGGTGTGTTCAGGTTGGCATTCCGACCGGGCAATGGGAATACCAGCACGTCGAAGCTCGCGGGATCGACCCGAAGGATCGCATTCTGTCCGCCGTCAGTTACCCAGGGGGCGCCATCCGGACCGATGACCACACCGTGGGGCGCTGAGCCCGGCCCTAGAGCTATGAGGGTGTATTCGCCAGTTCTCGGGTCCAGGCGTCCGAGCGTACCATCGCGCTGCCCGGTGTACCAAACAAAGCCGGTGGCATCCGGAACGGCGTCATGGGGCCCGCTCCCCGGCTGGACTGAGTACTCCTGGACCACCGGACTACCGGGGTCCTGGGCAAAAGCCGCCGCTGGAAAAATCAGCGAGATGCCGATCAGAAGAGGGCCAATGAAGGCTAGCCAGGGTCTGCCCTCCCTGACCGACAAGGGCATTGTTGAGATCACGAGGGCAGGTCCACGCGGCGACCCTCAACTGCTGAGTGGTAGACCGCCTCCACGTACTCCATGTTCTTGACGCCATCCCAGAATGTGAAGCTGGGCTCGGGGATCTCACCTCGAATCAACCGTACGAACTCATCCTCCACCGCCCAGGTACTGTCATGCTCGGGCGGAATCGGCAGCTCTTGCAAAGACTGGTCGCCAGCGCGCGCCGCCATGATCAGATCTCCCCGCATTCGGTAGGTGACCGTGCCCTCTTCGCCGTAGAGCTCGATGCGACTCTCGGGGAAGTGGACCGACCAGTTCAGCACGTTGAGGGCAATGGCGCCGCTAGTGGTATCGGCGATGACGCTCGCTTCATCCGGATTCGCGTTCTTGATGGTGGGCCCGTCTGGTGTGGCGGGGCGCTCGAGGACGAACCAGCCGCGATGAGCCACCAGGCTGGTAGCGTGGCCAACCCAGAACGTCATCGCATCGTAGGTGAGAGCGAGCTGCCCCGCATTGTACGGACCGTACAGGGCGGGGTCGTTCCGTCCAGCGCTCAGCGGTGTTTTCGGGTCGGCGAAGCTAGCACTCATATTGAAGCCCATTGCATGTCGCAGCTTGCCCAGGTAGCCCGAGTCGATCAGGTGCTTGACGAACTTGCGTCCCTTGCTGAACGGATTGGGCGGCACCAGCATCGCATGCACGCCCCGTGCTCGGGCTTCCTGGGCCTTCTGGTGCATTTCCCTGGCTTCAGCCGCGCTGATCGCGATGCGCGTCTGAAGCAGCACGTGCTTGCCCGCCGCCAGCGCCGCCAACGCCATCTCGTGGTGGACGTGAGGGGGCGTACCAATGAAGACAGCGTCTACGTCGGAGCTTTCGATGACTTCACGCCAGTCATCGGCCACGGCTGCGATCTCGAACTCGGCCGCCACCTTCTCGGCGCTGGCCCGGCCACGATTGGCAACCATGGTCAGATCGACGTCACCCAGGCGCTGGAAATTGGGCAGCATCCGAAGCTTGCTGAAGTTCCCCGCACCGATTAGTCCGATTCGCACTTTCTGTGCCATATCTGGCTCCCGGCTCAGACTAGGAATTCACCGCCGTGACGGCTCGGGCGGCCTCCAGCGGAGGGGCACCGCGCTCGATGACCAGCGCCGCGGAGCGGACCGCGTAGGCCTCGGCGGCCACGGCCGCCTGGGGGACGATGCCGGTCTCTAGCTCCCGAACAGTCCTGAGGAGATAGTCGCGGGTGGCCACGACGCCGGCATCGGCAGCTCCCAGATGCTCGCGGTTGCGCTGGTAAATGGGCCCCATGCCCTCTTGCACTGCCAGGTCCTGCTCGCGGATACCGCGGATGCCGGTGAAGGATTCGGTGCTTTGCTTAGCGCGGTCGATCAGGTAATCGTTGGCGCGATTGGCCAGTGGCATGAAGCTCGTGGGATCGACCTCTGCGTAGATGCCAGTCCAGGTCTCGATGCGAGCGACGTCCTCGGGCTCTAAAGGCCGGTCCGGCCGCCAGCTCACGGTGTATCCCCACGTGGTGTAATCATCGGCGGGAATCGCGGCGGTGAAGCTGATTGAATGGCCGGGCTCGGCGGGGATCATCGTGTAGCTGGGCGCTAGAAACTGGGTGATCCGACTGTAGTCATGCTCGTCGTCCCAACGACGGTTGGCGGCAATGAGCAGCCCGTAGTCAGTTGGAGTTACCGAGAACCGGGGCGCACCGTCGCGAGCGCGATTGAGCAGCTGCTGGCCAGCGATGGTCGTATCAGGCGAGAAGCGGCGATGCAAGAACGAGATGTGGCTGGAATCGACCTCTCCTTCGAGGTTTTGCAGATAGTTACAGTCCTGGAAGCGCTTATGCACATACACGTGGCCAGCCGGGACCCGCGCCCACTCGAGAGCCGGGAAGTCAGGGGTAGGGCGTGATCCTATGCCAAGGTAGGCCCAGATGATGCCGCCCCGTTCGACACAGGGGTAGGCGGTAGGGTGGATCTTGTCAGCAAAGCTGGTCTCGGGCGGCTCGTTGGGCATGTCTACGCAGCGACCTTCGACGTCGTACTTCCAACCGTGATACACGCAGCGGAGGCCATGCCCCTCGTTCCGCCCGAAGAACAAGGAAGCGCCGCGGTGCGCGCAATTCGCGGCCAGGAGCCCGACGCGACCCGCCGTATCGCGGAAGGCAACGAGATCCTCGCCGAGCAGACGCACTCGCATCGGCGGCCCATCCGGCTCGGGGAGCTCGCTGACGAGCAACGCCGGTAGCCAGAAACAGCGGAACAGGGCACCCATGGATGTGCCCGGCCCGACCCGCGTCAACAGCTCATTCTCGTCTTTTGTAAGCACCCCTCCTCCCGACCCCTCCCCTTCGAGGAAGGGGAGAAACGAAACAGCTTCTCGGGGGCGTCGCCCCAAGACCCCCGATGGCGAGCCTTGCGAGGCCAGTGTAGCAGTCGGTTTTAGGCAGGAGCTACATCGTCTACATCCGCATTGGCTCCACTAGCTGGCTCCGATGACCGCTGTTACGCTGGTGTTACGCCCGCTGCTAGAATAGCCCACTTAGGCGCCAGGAGCGGGCCGTGATGGACACGGTGAGTGTAGACAAGGCTTTAGCACGAGCCGCGCGGCTCGTCGCCGAAACCGAGGATCCGGACCAGGCGCTACAGGCGTTGTTGGACCTCATCGTCGAAAGCGCTGGAGCTACCAAGGGCTCCCTGATGCGTACCGAGGGCGAAGGGCTGGAACCCGTAGCGGTCTCTGGTAGGGACGGGGCGAACGAGGGACGCCCCTCTCCCCAACCCTCGATTGCAGTCGGGAGGCCTGAGCCCCCCGAGCCCCCTGGCGCAGGGGGAGGGAGTTCGGAGCCCAGCGGCGCTGGCCATCGGGGCTCGATCCCACTCGTGGTGGGTGGGCGCGTAGAGGGGGCCCTCCTTCTGCAAGGTGAGCACGGCGAG
>DASXTD010000150.1:0-1837 GCA_036505655.1 Chloroflexota bacterium | reverse complement strand
AGCCCTCGTAGTGGCGGGGGTCCAGGTTTCCCAGCCGCATGGCCATGTAGCGCGCAGCCGTGGGGCCCGTGTTGAAATGCTGATGGTATTCCCACTCTTTCGGCGACAGGACGCTGCCATCCTGCCACTCGATCTTCTGGCGCTCTTTCCCCTCGAACCAGAGGAGGGAATACCCCTCGCCGTCCAGCACAACCACGTGTGCGCCCACGTTATGCCGATGCGCCTTCTTGTAGGTGCCCGGCGGAAACTGGCTGCAGTGTACCGCCATCTGATTGTTGGAGATGGAGAACTGGGTAAGGAAGCCGTTGGCGCCCCGATTGGCGGCGTCGTCCAGACCGAACGCGCGGATGTCCGGAATGTAGTTCGTCTTCCAGCTATTGCGGCTCAGGCGCTCTCCGGGTCGACTGAAGAAGTCATCCTCCACGTTGTAGCGGTCGGCAAAGACGTACGGCTCGTTGAAGAGGAAGTTGGGGTTGCGGACGAGATTCATCACCATAGGCGCGTTCGTCACCGCGTACAGCCGCGCCGGCTGCTGGCCGTCAAGGTTGAAGTGCTGGTAGTAGGAGTTGAGCGGCGGAGAAAACACAGTTCCTCGCTGCCACTCCACTGTCTGCTTCTGGTGGCCTTCCTGCCACAGCGTCGTGGCGCCGCGACCGGCCAGGACCAGGATCGTGCACTCAAACAGGTGGTGCAGAATCTCGGTTTGGCCTCCCGGCGCGAGCTCCAGCACATAGGAGTCGTCTTCTTCCTGGTCGGCCAGGTTCACGAACGCACCTTTCTGCCCGAACCGGCCCCAGGCCTCTACATCCAGCGTATGAAGGTCCGCGATATAGGAGGTGCGGTGAATGGGGATGCCTTCGCCGTCCTGCCACTTGCGGTAGACACTCTCCCGATTTACGGCCGTCACTCGTGGCCCCATCGGGGGCTGGGCCCCGAGACCGCTCCGCTCACCACCCCCCAGCCCCATTTGACGGCCGGGATTATCGCTCCCCTCCAGGTCGGGCCCTGATCTCGCTCCGCTTGACGCTCCGTTCCCTACGCCCCGCTCTTCGGTCATCGTGCCGAGGCCTCGCCTGCTACCACGACCCGAGTTCCGCGCTGATAGAAGCGCCGCAGCGACTCCTGGAGCTTGGTATCGATCATCTCGTGGTTGGGATCGCGAATGACACCGGCTGGGTCTTCGCCTCGCTGAACTTTGGCGATCTCGCGCCGGAGCATCTCCCGATACATCACGATGCCTCGGTCCGATGTCGCCAGGTGCTCGGTGGGGCGAGGAGCGATTGGCCCCTGGGTTTCCCACGCCATGTAGTCCTGTACCTGGTTGTCCCACTGATTCGGGTCCGTGAACCGAAAGCGGGTTTCGGGATGCAGCTTCTGGACGGGCTGCTTGTAGGGCTCGCGCCATTCCGTGGGCAGGTGGTCTTCGTTTTCGTCCACCAGGCTGCCATCGGGCGTGGGCTCGAAGCGCACGAACACGATGTACGTGTGCGTATCATCGATGGGCACCCGAATCTGGGTGGTGTTACCCACTCGCAGGATGTTGGGGAACAGAATGGGGTGCTCTTCGCCGCCGCGGGCAGTGCCCGCTGCCGTAGGGGCAACCAACTCGCGGTCTCCCTCTGGGGTTGCGCGCCCCTCTGGTTCGAAGCCGGGCTGCTCGTTGTCCCGATACAGGCGCCGCTTCATGAGCCCGCCATACTCGGTCTCGTAAAAGTCGAACGTCTCCACCGTATCGATGAAGCCGCGAGTGGAGCTTTCGGCGCCCCGGCCCTGCTCCGGATGCTGGTGCAGGATTTGCAGGTGGGCCGGATCGGCGGAGTTTTCCATCGGCTGGACC
>DASXTD010000149.1:0-7041 GCA_036505655.1 Chloroflexota bacterium | reverse complement strand
CGGGGAGGAGCGGCAAACCCTGCGCGACCTCTTCGCCCTCAACCGCCGGTTGGCCAAAGCCTACCTCCTCAAGGAGCAGCTGGCCCAGCTCTGGAACTACACCTACGAGGGGGCGGCCCGCCGCTTCCTCACCACCTGGCTCCTCGCCCTGCGCTGGCAGCGGTTGCCCGCCTTTCAAAAGCTCGCCCGGATGTTGATGCAGCATCTGGACGGCATCCTGAACTACTGCCACGAGAAGGTCCCCTTCGGGAAGGTCGAAGCGATCAACGGGAACATCCGGGCGATGCTGCGGCGGGGCCGGGGCTACCGGGATCACGAGTACCTCCTGCTCAAGGTCCAGAGGGCCACCGCGACGCGCCGTCTCCGTCGGGCCGCATGAATACAGGGCCCGCTACACATTTTGGTGAAGAGCGAGAAATCGGTCCAAGTGCCTGAGTTTGACAGATTTTTGGAGTACGAGATCGACTCTGTCTCCCCGTCTGAACCAGCAGCAAAAGCGCTGGTCAATGCGCCGAGGCTACTGGTTTAGTGCTCGGCACTTGTTCGGCAGTTAGGCGGCAGTTAGTCGGCGCTTCAATACAGGAACGCATCTCGTCTTGTAGGGGAACTAGACCTGCCAGCTCCCCTTTCGCGTACCCGAAAGGCGTCGATAACAAATACGGATCGACGCATTGATTCCGCTCGGCCACCGCCTCGGCTCCATCGATACGGGCATTCTCCACTTCGTGGCCAATGGGTTGCACACAACGGGCCCGACGATGCAACAACCCGACAGCCTGTTCGCGTCCATTCTGGAGATCCTGGAATCTCGCCGTAGAGCGCCGAGTCATTGGATCCGGAGCCCTCCGGCTACCGCTCACTCAGGAATTGTTCCGGCCTGATGCATCCGATGATCGGACCAGGTGTTTCCTCTATTCGTCCATCATCACACCAGAAAGGATAGAAGCCATGGATCGGTGCGTCGCGTCGAACCGAACGAGCCACGAAACGGCTCTGACCCGAAAGTTAGCTCTGGCCTTCGCCGCCCTCACATTGCTGGCGGCGTCCGTTTCACCGGCGATGGCCCAGGGAAACGTCGTCGTGCCTCCTCAAAACAGCTACAACGGGCAGACGTACGCCGAATGGTCTGCACAGTGGTTCCAGTGGGTCCTCTCCCTGCCATCCACGCATCATCCGCTCTTCGACACCGCGGATTGCAGCGTCGGCCAGCGAGGCAATGTCTGGTTCATCGGCGGCAAGCTCGGAGCAGCGTCGCCAGGATTGACTCGCAACTGCACGATCCCGGAGGGGACCGCGCTGTTCCTGGCGATCGCGAATAGTTCCTTCGACAATACCGCCTGCTCGGCCGATGGCAGCACCATCGAGCCGACCACCTTCACGATCGACCAGCTTCGCGCACTCGCCTCGCAGAACCTAGAGGGTTTCCTCGACGACAAGGGACAATGCACGATCGACGGCGTCGCGGTGAAGAAGCTGCTGGGCCCGGACACGAGATTCCGCGTCCAGTCGCCCGTCTTCGACTACACCGTGCCCTCCGTCGACAACCTCCTGGTTCTCATCAGCGGCCCCTGTTACCAGAACCTGGCGCCGAACCTGCTGACCGTTTCCCCATCGGTGGCCGACGGCGTGTACGTGCTGATCAAGCCGCTTTCGGTCGGGCAGCACACGATCAAGTTCGGCAACCCGCAAGGACATCCCCTAGGACATACCTATAACATCACGGTCGTTCCGGCAGGGGACTAGCTCGGTCGCACCGGTGACGCTGTGGGGCGGGTGAAGCCGCCCCACAGGCCGTGTCCGTTGGTGGGATAGAACCACTGTTGATTCGCAACGCCATGACTTACCTCCGCATCGTGAAGATTGGACCATTAGGTTCCTCTTCTGCTCCTCTCGGCCGAAGTTTCGACTTCTGAGCGATTTACTTCGCCTCCTTGATGGCGTGCGCCACCACCTCCGGATAGGCCTTGAACCAATCGGTGCGCTTGACCCACTTGCCCCCGGCGACCTGCCAGACCTGCACCAACCCCCCGCCTTCATGATCGGTGGGCGTGATCTCCAATGGGGGCACCAGACCGCCGAGCGTGAAATTCTTGATCTTCTCGAACCCCATCTTCACGTCTTCGCCGGTGATGTTGCCGTTGGGCTTCGCTTTGAGCGCATTTCGAATAGCCTCGACATGCAACGCGGCGATCAGGACACCGCGATTGTAATATACCGTCTCCTTCATCTCCGTCGGCTCCGCTTTGCCTTCCTTCCTGTACATGGCCCGGATCTCGCTGAGCACCGGATAGTCCTGACCGACCCCTGCGAACTCCAATCCCTGGTAGCCATCGGCCACTCCATAGCCGCCGGCTGCCTCGACGTCTGCCTCCGCGGCGCCCCAGACGAAGGAGACGACCTTCTTCAGCGGGTAGCCCACCCGCTTGAGGTCCTTGATCGACAGGGAGGGCGACCGGCCGAAGAGATGGGCGATGACGAAATCGGCGCGATACCGCTGCGCGATATCGAGCACCTGCGCGCCCATCTCCAGGCCTGGGGGCGGTACCGCAAAGGTCCTCAGCTCGAAACCCTCCTTCTTC
Source organism: Chloroflexota bacterium (assembly GCA_036505655.1). Classification (GTDB taxonomy): domain Bacteria; phylum Chloroflexota; class UBA6077; order UBA6077; family SHYK01; genus DASXTD01. The sequence continues at coordinate 4,462 of DASXTD010000149.1, read as the reverse complement.
TGGAGGTCCTCCAGGACGGGGAGCGGCTCCCGTCCCGCCGGGTTGTCGTAGAAGAGGAAGGCGATCTTCTTGCCCTTGAGGTTGCCGCCGAGCTGATCCTTGATGAACTTCACCGAGGCTGCCGCCTGCGACCAGTAGGTGGCCGCGATGGGGAAGATATACGGGTAGCGTGTGCCGTCGGCCGCCGCGGCTCTGCCAAAGCCGGGCGACGTGCCGGGGATGCGGTCCTCGGTCAGGCTCTGGGTAAGGGCATAGATCTGTGGCGTGCCGTAGACGGAAATGGAGACGGCGTGCTCCCCCTTGAATCGCTCGTACGACTCAACGGCTGGGGGAACCTTGTACTCGTGGTCCACCTCGTCGACGCGGATCATGTGCCCCATGACCCCGCCCTTCGAGTTGACGAGCTTGACGTAGTCGTAGAACCCCGGGCAGAGGTAGATGCCGACGGTCTGGGTGGGCCCCGTCCGGTCGCACTCGGCGCCGATGACGATCGTGTGACTAGCGGCAGCCGGACCCACCAGGTTCAATACCAACGCGAGTCCGCTCAGAATTGACAGAATCCTGTTCATAGCGTTACTCCTTCTTCGGTCACGCTCAGGATGCGTCAGCCACGCGACCCGGGCTGCAGACCTCTGTCCTTTGACGTGAACTACGCCTCATAGATCGTCTTGAGCTCCGTCTCTGCCCATTTCACAGCGTCCTCTGCCTTCGTCCCCTGGACGCCCTTAGCGTACATGTCCGTGATGATGTACTTGGTGAAGGCCTCGGTCGCCTTGGCCGTGGACGCACCCGCATAGCCGAAGAGTCGGGTGGCGCGCGCCGCTGTCCGGAACATCTTGAGCGGCTGGTCGAGCCTGTCCCACATCGGATCGTTCTCCCACGCCTTGGTGGACCCGACGCTGTAGCCCTCCTGCGTCTGGAACCACGTTCCGTAGTTCTCCTTCTTATGCATCCAGCGCAGGAAGTCCTTCGCCAGCTTCTGGTTCTTCGAGTATTTCATGATGGCGTCGGCGTGATTGAGGAAGAGCAGGTAGGCGCCCGCGGGCCCGGCGGGCAGGGGTGCGTGGTCGATGTCACGCCATAGGGGCTCGCCCTTTTCGTCCTTGATCTTGTCCTGCTGCCGCTTGGCCACGATGTAGATCGAGGCGCCATTATTCGTGGCCCAGATCTCTCCGGCATGGAAGGCGCGGTTGTTATTGGTGTCGTCCCACGCCAGGCCGCCCTCGTCGCAGCCTTCCTTCCAGAGGGCCTGCATGAAGTGCACCGACTCCACCGCGCCCTTGGTGTTGATCACGACCTTCCTGCCGCTCTTGTCGGTTTCCGCGCTCCCGTACGACCACAACATCGGATAGGTGAAGGTCGGCGCGTCGCCAAACGTGTGCCCGAGGCTCTGCCCGTAGGGCTTGCCCTTCTTCTTCAGGACGGCACTCACATGCCGCAGCTCCTCCCAGGTCTTCGGGAAGTGCTCGGCGCCAGCCTCCTTCAGCCACGACTTCCGGTAGGCGACCGCGTTACCGACGACCGAATGGGGAACGGCCAGCCACTTCCCGTTGACCTGACAGGAGGGTGGATAGATCTCATAGAACCCGCCCTCAGCCTTGGCGAGCTCGCTCGCCACGTCCGACACATCGACGCAGGCGTTGGCGTAGAGCTGCGCCCAGTTGTACTGAAAGAGGAAGATGTCCGGCCCCGATCCCGACTGGATCGCGGCGGTGATGCGCGCCTGCAGATCGTTGGCGTTGATGGTCTCGAGCTCGATGTGGGCGCCCAGCGCCTTGGAGGCCTCGGGAATCTGCCGCTTGAGCTCGACGTCGGACTCTGCGATGAAATCCACCCACCGAACCCAGTGTAGCTTGGTGCCCTGCGCGAAGGCGGGGGCGCGCCCCGCGGCGAGGATGCCTTCGATGCCGCCCACAACGAGAGCAGCGGCGCCCGCTGTCTTGATGAACGTACGACGATTGACCGGCTGTGGATTCAGTGGATTCTGTCTCTGGATGGAGTCGTCCATACTGTCGGCCCTCCGCATACATTGACGAGTGTCTTTGAGACTTCGCGAGGACAAGCTTGGAGGGCCGCGCTGAGCATGGGCACGCCCTCCCCACGAAAGCTCATCCGTCACCTCCGCACAACGGGGCGGTCACTGCCAGACTCGAAATATCAGACGTGTCGCAGTGCCGGGATGAGAAGGCTCACGAAATATCCCACCAGCCCCAAGGCCCCTAGAGCCACGGCGACACCGACGACGTTCCCGAGCCGCACCAGTGCGCGCCAGATCCTGTCAGTTGCCATGAGTCCCCCGCTTTTGTGCTCGCCAGCTGTGATGATCGCTCATTGAATCGCTTCATCGGCCAGCAGCCCGCCCGTCTAGGCCGCCGCCGTCGGCCGAAAGGACGGCCGGCTCACGCAGCCGGTGATCGACCACCGCCCAATCGACATTCCTGAAGAACGCGTCGATGTACAGCCCGCGCTCGGTTGCCTTGTAGTCCCGCATGTACGCGTGCTCCCAGACATCCATCACCAGGAGCGGCTTGAACCCGGCGGGCACCCCCACCTGGTGCAGAGTGACCCAGTGGTTGGTCAGCCGCTTCGTAGCCGGGTCTTGGCACAAGATGACCCAACCCACGCCGCGCATGGCGCGGCGCTGCCCGAGGGCAAGGTTGTATTCGTTCGTCCCGCGCTCATCGCAATGACCCTCAATGAGGATGAGGGCGGCTCCATGAGACTTCAGCCATGCTGCATCCTCGTCGAGCACTCGGTCCTCCTGGCCTCGAATGTCGTACCTATCAAAATCGAAGTGGATATCTCTGAGTTGCTCGATCGCCACGAATTCACGTGGCTGGGGTACCGTAGTGGGGGCCGCTGAACGGCTCAGGGCCCCTGGCGCAGGACCCGAGGGCGCAGCAGAGCCAGCCCCGAGGCCCGTCGGCGGCGGGGCTGTAGCACCCATGGTGGCCGGACGCTTGGGACGGCCGGTCAGGAACAAGCCCACGAAGACGAGTGTCAGAATGAGCAGAAGTGACCGATAGGGCGTCCACATCACTCGGCCTCCTTAAGCAGTCAGTGCACTAGCTCCGCGCATCCTCCGTCTCGGAGATCGTTGTCCGCGGATAAGCCGCTGCAGGATTGAGACGAGCGCGGGCCCCTCCTTGCGAAGCTCTTCCAGAGCCTCGAGGGCGAGCTTCTTCAACACTCTCTCGCCTGGCGGCCGAAGCTCGACGACTATTGCTCGGCGATCGTGGGTATGTCTCCGTCGGACGGCCATCCGCTTTTTCACCAGCCGATCGACGAGTTCAACGGTGGAGTGGTGGCGGAGTTGTAGTCGTTCTGCAAGCGTGCTGACCGTGGCTGGCTGCTTCCCTTCCAAGCCTTTGAGCTGAAGCAAGAGCAGATACTGCTGCGGTTCGATACCGACCGCTTGCGCCGAAATCTCCCGAGCGCGGAGAAAGCGGCGAATGTAGTAGCGCAACTGGGCTAGGGTCCAGTAGTCCACCCGACGGCTCCTCTCATTCCGTGTGAGCTTGCGCTTCACTGAGACCAAATATATCGTGTTACGATATATTAGTCAAGAAGACCATGATGTGGTTTCTGAGTTGCCGCGGGGAGACACGGCGCCCGCACGCTACGCCGCCGTACTTGGCGGTCCCAGAACGATGAGGATCAATCGGGAGGCAGCATCTCGAGGGATGAGGGGCACCTATGAAGGAAGGAATTTCTCGCCGACGTTTCCTACAAGCTGGGGCGGTAATCTTGCCCCTGGGCATCGTGAGTCCGGCGCTTCGGTCCGTCCCAAAGGCCGATGCGCAGCAGAAGGCCACCAAACAGCAGGTGCAATACCAGGAGACTCCAAAGAAGGGGCAGGAGTGCTCGAAATGCCTACAATTTATCGCTCCTGACTCCTGCAAGCTGGTAGGCGGGAAGATCAATCCGCACGGCTGGTGTCTTCTCTTTGCCCCGAAGCCTACGAAGTAAGAGTAGGGCCCTGTTTCTCGACTCAACGGGGCATGCTGTCTTGCGTTAGGCCGGGGAGCAGAATCGGGTTGGGCTAACGGAAGGTGCTCTGCAACCTTCCAGGGAGCAGGGCGCTCAACAATCGCGTAGTACTTGCGACGCTCGCCTCAGTTCCGCCATCAATGGCGCAGCGGGTCTCGGCGAATTCTTCCCGCCTCACCAATCGGCGTCCCGCCACACTCTACATGCCCCAGAACGTACCGATCCAAAAAGACACCGATGTCGCCACCATGGCTGAGCGACATGTGGCATCGACTGCATACTGACCCTGCGCCTTCCCACCGGTCGCGGCAGCCAGTGCAGACACAGATATCGTGTCCTTGCGGCAGGGGTGCGCAGGCCCCGGCGGGTCGGGTCAGGAAGGCAGGTCGGATCCGGCGGGGGCGGCGGCTGAGGCTGGCCGTCGCCGCTCAGCCCGACGGACTCGCCCGGGTCCGGAGTTCCGTCAGCGTCA
>DASXTD010000148.1:0-2506 GCA_036505655.1 Chloroflexota bacterium | reverse complement strand
GCGACCACCGATGGCAAAGGCGACCGATATGGACGTTAACCACCAGGTCCGCACAGCACCGGCTGATCTGCCGGAGCCCGAGTTAACTCCGAATGCCCGCAAGGTCCTGGAGCGTCGGTATCTCTCCCGCGACGAAACCGGTGAGCCGCTCGAAACTCCTGGTGGGGGCCTGTGGCGCGTGGCTTGCGAGATCGCCCGGGGGAGCGCGCCCTGGGAGAGTGCCGAGGCCAACGAGGAGACCCGGCGCCAGTACTACCGGGCGATGGCGAGTCTGGACTTTCTCCCCAATTCCCCCACCCTCATGAACGCTGGCAAGAATAACGGGCTCCAGTATTCCGCCTGCTACGTGCTCCCGGTACCGGACGACATGGACGGCATTTTCGAGACGAACAAGCGAGCTGCCCTCATCCATAAGAGTGGTGGTGGCACCGGCTTCGCTTTTTCGCGTCTGCGCCCAACTGGCGACATCGTGGGCTCTACCGGTGGAGTGGCCAGCGGGCCGATCAGCTTCCTCGAGGTCTACAACGCCTCCACGGAGTCGGTAAAGCAGGGGGGTACCCGTCGCGGCGCCAATATGGGCATTTTGCGGGTGGACCATCCAGACATCCTGGCGTTCATCCACTGCAAGCGCGATCTCAATTCGCGCAACCAGGCCGCCTACGATGCCGCGTCCGGCTCGCTTGCCGCCTCCGGGCGTGAAGCCTTGAAGAAATCACTGCTCGAGAGCCAGATCAGCAACTTCAACATTTCAGTAGGCGTCACTGATCGATTCATGCAGGCGCTCAGCCGCGACGAGGAATACGACCTGGTTCAGCCCCGCACGGGGAAAGTGGTAGCGCAGCTGCGGGCCCGTGATGTGTTCGCCGAGATGACCCACTGCGCCTGGGAAACGGGCGACCCGGGAATCGTGTTCCTGGATCGGATCAATGCCGGGCCCGCCAATCCGGTTCCCGAGATGGGCCCGGTGGAAGCCACGAACCCCTGTGGAGAGCAGCCGCTCTACGCGAACGAAGCATGCAATCTCGGGTCGCTCAACCTGGCCAGGTTCATCAAGACGCGGCTCCCCTCTTCCAACGGGAACGGCAATGGCAACGGCAACGGTCACGCACTGAAAGCAGCCCAGCGAATCGACTGGGACCGCATGGAGCACACCATTCGTCTCGCCGTTCGCTTCCTGGACGATGTGATCGAAGTGAATCCCTATCCGGACGATCTCATCGACGCCGCGGTAAAAGCCAATCGGCGCATCGGCCTGGGCGTTATGGGCTGGGCCGATCTGCTGGTGCTAATGGGCATTCCGTACGACAGCGAGGAAGCGCTCGAGCTCGGCGATGAGCTGATGCGCTTCATCAATACGGTTGGGCACGATGAGTCAGAACGATTAGCGGCCCAGCGGGGTCCGTTCCCCAATTGGGCCAAGAGCATCTATAAGGATGGCAAGCCCATTCGCAACTCCACCGTGACCACTATTGCGCCGACCGGCACGATTTCCATCATTGCCGGCTGCTCATCAGGCGTTGAGCCACTGTTCGCGCTCGTGTTCGATCGACGGGGCTCCCTCGACGGCCAGCTGAGCCTGGAGACCAACCCGATGTTTACCGACATCGCTCATCGGGAGGGGTTCTGGTCTGAGGAGCTGGCCCACGCGGTCCATGATCACGGCACAGCGCGAGCTGTGAAGGACGTTCCCGAGCACTGGCAGCGGGTGTTTGGTACTGCCCACGACATCGCACCCGACTGGCACGTGCGGATGCAGGCCACCTGGCAGAAGCACACGGACAATGCGGTTTCGAAGACGATCAATCTGCCCCAGACCGCGACGGTTGAGGATGTGGTCAAGGCCTATCGCATGGCCTATGAGACGGGCTGCAACGGCATCACGGTCTATCGCGATGGCTGCAAAGAGGGTGTGCTCCATGTCGGTGCACATTCCGAGCAGGCAGCCCCTGTAGCCGAAGAGCTCAGCGACCGGGAAGAAGAGGACAGCGCGATCGCTCCCCGGCCGCATGCCCTGAAGGGCGTGACCTACCAGGTCGAGACCCCGCTGGGCACCGCGTACATCACGATTACCGAGGACCAGAAAGGCGAGCCCTTCGAGGTGTTTGTGAACCAGGGGCGGGCGGGCAGCGATATCGCCCCGTTGTCCGAAGCGATCGGCAAGCTCAGCTCGCTGCTCATGCGTCTGCCCTCCCCACTCTCTCGGCGTGACCGCATGGAAGAGCTCATCCGCAAGCTGCGTGGGATCGGCGGCTCTACTGGTGTCGGCTTTGGACCCGACCGGGTGCGGTCGCTTCCTGACGGCCTGGCCCGCGTGCTCGAGGAGCATCTGGTCAGTCTCGAAGAGAACGAGCGCCTCCGATCTACCGGTAGCGCGGTTGCCGAAGCGAACCCAGTGCCGACCGCTCAGCCCGCAGCCCTCAGCCCTCAGCCCTCAGCACCCGTCGCCAACGGCAAGCCGCTTCAGCTCTCCGGCGCCTTCTGCCCCGATTGCGGCATGGCGCTTGTG
>DASXTD010000147.1:0-2233 GCA_036505655.1 Chloroflexota bacterium | reverse complement strand
GGTTGACGCGTATCGGCCGCTGCGGTACGCTCCGTCCACAGACCCGTGCGATCCCCCCAGGTTGGAGCAAGCCATGGTATTGACCAAAGAAGAAAACGAATTCTTGACTCGGGTCGGGCCAGGCACGCCGATGGGCGAGCTGCTGCGCCGCTACTGGATGCCGGTGGGTTACGTTGAAGAGCTCACCGATGAGCAGCCCACCCAGTTCGTCCGCATCATGGGCGAAGATCTGGTGCTTTTCAAGGACAAGAGCGGCCACGTCGGGCTGATCCAGGACCATTGTCCGCACCGCGGAGCATCGCTCCTGTACGGCCGAGTCGAAGAACGCGGGATCGCCTGCGCCTACCACGGCTGGCTGTACGACACCCAGGGTAACTGCCTGGAAACGCCCGCCGAGCCGGCCGATAGCAAGCTCTACCTGACAGTGAAGGCCAAGGCGTATCCAGTGCAACGCTTCATAGGCATGTACTGGGCGTATCTGGGCCCGGAGCCCGCGCCTGTAATCCCCCATTACGACGTATGGGTGCGTAAGGACGGCCGCCGCCACCTGTATCTGCAGCCGCGGCTGGATGCCAATTGGCTCCAGCCCATGGAGAACTCCATGGACCCGGCCCACCTCCAGATCCTGCACCAGAACACTGCCAATCGAAATCGAGTTCCGGTCAGCACCACGCGCGGGTTTACCGACGACGTCGATCATTTCCAGTTCATCGAGGCGTCCTTCGGCATCATCAAGGAGCGCACCTACACGAATGGGAAAGTGGACGAGCACCCGGTGCTCTTCCCGAACATCCTGCGTCAGGGCGACGCCACTCAGATTCGGGTGCCGATCGATGACACCCACACCAAGATCTTTTTCGTGCGCTTCCGCCCCGCCGAAAACGGCGAGAGCATCGATGATGAGGCTGATCCGCTTCTGACTCGGGTGCCGTCGTACAAGCAGCCAGCCGACCAGCTGCACCCGTTCACACTGTTCGATATGTCCACCGACGTGCAGGCGCAGGACCACATGGCGTGGGAGACGCAGGGTCCGATAGCTGATCGCACGGTCGAGCGGCTGGCGACTACGGACAAGGGCATCGTGATGTTCCGCACCATGCTGCGCCGCGAATACGAGCGCATGCAGGAGGGCCTGGATCCCAAGGCCGTGCAGCGGGATCCGGACCACGCGACGATCGATACGAAGCTATCCGAGAGTCTGGCCGAGATGACCTGGCGCGCGGATGCCCGGGAGGGCGCTGGCGCACGAACAAGATAGGCAAAATCGAGTGCAATCACCAAACAACTAGGGAGGTAGGCTCGTGGCAAAGCGGCAGTCGATCAATATCGGGAGCGGCGGTCATGCAGCGCCCATTCCGATGGGCTCGCGCATCGGGAACATCGTGTATTCGTCAGCCATCGGCGGCCGGGATGAAGCCCTGGGCAAGATTCCGGACGATCCGGACGAACAGGCTGTGGCTTGTTTCAATAACGTCCGGGCCTTCATGAAAGCATGTGGCGGCACCCCGGATGACATCATCCACATGCGCCTGCTGATGAAGGATGACAAGTATCGCGAGAATCTGAACAAGGAATGGGTGAAGATGTTCCCGGACGAGAACAGCCGCCCGGCCCGTCATGCCGAGGTGCCCAATCGGCTGGGCCAAGGCCTGTTCAACGTGGAGATCACAGCCATCCTGGATTAAGGCGGAGGAACCAGCCCTCACCCAACCCTCTCCCAGAGGGAGAGGGGGAAAGCCGTTTTCGCCTCTCCCTCTGGGAGAGGCCGGCCGCCGGCCCGCAGGGCCAAGGACGGGTGAGGGCGGGCACCTCTGGGTGGAGGAAGAACGTGGCAGAAATCGTACTTGGCATGGCCACCTCGCACGGGCCCCAGCTATCCATTCCGGGGGACCAGTGGTCCGCACTGATCGAAAAGGACCAGAAGGACCGCCGCATGGATTACCAGGCGCTCTTGGCCAAGGCGCCAGCCGGCATCGAGAAGGAGATCACCCTCGACAAGATGGTCTCGCGCTACGAGGCCTGCCAGCGGGACCTGGACACCCTGAGTGAGGTGCTCCTCGAAGCCAGGCCGGACGTCATGGTCGTGCTCGGAGACGATCAGCACGAGCAGTTCGGTGATGACAACATGCCCATCTTCGCGCTGTTCAACGGCGAAGAGATGCCAGTCGTCAGGCGTGGCAGTCGCGCGCCGCGGGAGGCCGACAACCTGGGTTTCGGCACCATGGCCTGGAAC
>DASXTD010000146.1:0-1592 GCA_036505655.1 Chloroflexota bacterium | reverse complement strand
AAAGCCCAGGAAGCCTGTCAGGCTGATCTGGGGAAAGTAGGCCGCCTTGGCTACGCCAATGATGGCGTTGGTTGCGACGAGATTCTGTTCGGCGGCCCGGATGTCTGGGCGCCGCTCCAAGAGTGAGGATGGCAATCCCGGAGGGACGGCGGGCGGCTGCTCCTGTTCCGTCAGTGGGCGACCGCGCGTAATGGCCGCTGGGCTGCCGCCGAGCAAGAGGCTGATCTGGTTCTCCGTTTGCTCGATCAGTTGTTCGGTATTGGGTATCGCCTGCGCGGCGGCGTAGACCAATTGCTCCCCCTGGCGAACCTCCAGAAGCGTGGCGAGGCCGCTCTTTTCCCGGTTTCTGATGAGTTGCAACGAGCCCTCGCGGGTGGTCAGCGTGCGCCTGGCAATCTCCAACTCCATGTCCAGCTCGAGCAGGTTGAAGTAGGCGCCCGTAACATCGCTCACCAGGGTCGTGATCACTGCTTTGCGGCTCTCCTCGGAGGCGAGTAAATCAGCCCGTGCTGCTTCGGTCGCGCGGCGCAGCCGGCCCCAGACATCAACCTCGAAGGAAAGGAGATTGAGCGCCACGCTGCCAAAGGTCCGATTCTGCGAGAAGCCCGCAGGAAGAGGGAAGATACCGCTCCTGGAGTTGCGCAGGGTCGTCACTCCAGCGCTGGCGTCGACGGTTGGGAACTGGTCAGCCCGGGCGATCCCGAGAGTAGCGCGCGACGCCTCCACCCGCACCACGGCATCCCGGAGATCGTAATTCTGCAGGAGGGCCGTGCGGACCAGGTCCTGGAGCCGCTCGTCTTTGAACACCTCGAACCATTTGAGGTCAGCCAGCGACGTGGGGTCGGTTGGCGCCGTAGTCTCGGCGGTGCCGCGAAAGACATCCGGTGGATTGACGGTGGGTCTGCGGTAATTCGGGCCCACCCGACAGCCCGCGAGCAGGCTCGCCATCAGCCAGGCAATCGTCAGGCGCGTCTTCATGCGTCTGGTGTCCCCTGCACCACGGACTGCTCGGCGGCCAACGGGCGGAAGGGAGTCGAAAGCGGGTCGATCTCCGCCTTGACCGCTTCCGCCGAAGCCGCGGCGGCGCGTTTCCGTGCCACCAGCATGTAGATCGACGGCACCACCCACAGAGTGAAGAGCGTGCCCACGATCATCCCGCTCACCAGCATGATGCCGATGCTGTTGCGCGCGCCCGCTCCGGGACCCTTCGCGAGGATGAGTGGGAAATGCCCGACGACCGTCGCTGCGGTCGTCATCAGGATCGGCCGCAGCCGCGTGCCCGACGCCTCGACGATGGCGCGCAGCTTGTCCATGCCTGTCTCCTGGAGTTGATTCGCGAACTCCACGATGAGGATGCCATTCTTCGACACCAGGCCGACCAGTGTGATCAGCCCTACCTGACTGTAGATGTTGAGCGTCGTCAACCCCAGGAAGGAGAACAAGAGCGCCCCGGAAATCGCCAGCGGCACCGAGCCCGCGAGGATGATGAACGGATCGCGGAACGAATTGAACTGCGCGGCGAGGACGAGAAAGATGAGCAGGAGCGCGAGGCCCATCGCCGGCAAGAACTTGCCGCCCTCCGCCTTGAGCTG
>DASXTD010000145.1:0-3785 GCA_036505655.1 Chloroflexota bacterium | reverse complement strand
CGATCCGTCCGCGGAGACGGAACCTCAGCCCCGACGCCAGCTCGATCGTCACGGGATCGGCCTGGGCCAGCGGCTCGCCCTCGTGTGGACCGCCGCCGAACGAGATCTCGAATCCCACGGCCTCCCTTCCCTGTGCCTCGGCGTCGAGCTTCAGGAACAGGGCGAGGTCGTTGAGGATCTCATCGCACTCGCGCTGGAACACGTGCTCCGACGGCGGCGGCACGAGCGCGCGATGCGCCGCCAGGCTGGCCTCGGCGAGCTCGCGGACCCGATTACCGTGAAGCCGAGGATCGGCGCGCTCGCCGCGCTGGCGCACCTCGCGCAGAAGCCGCCGGCGGGCCCGGTCTTACCGATCCCATGAGCCAGCTCTATTTGGACCGCCTGCAGCGATTGAAGCGAATTGCCGAATACAAGTTCCCGATCGAGATTTTTCGCAGCGACGACTATGAGGAGGTCACCGAGGTCTTCGTCCGCATCAACTCAGCCGGGACGCGTCTGCGCGCCGCCGAGCTTGTCTTGGCCCAACTCGCTCTCAGGTTACCCGGGGCCATTCTTGAGAGATTTGAACAGGCGATGGAAGACTATGACGAGGTCGGCTTCGACCTCGATACTAGATTTCTGATACGCGCCCTCATCGCGATGGGAACGGGGCAGAGCAGGTTCAGATACCTGACCGAGTTCTGGAAGAAGCAGCCGGCCGAGATCAACGCGGTCTGGTCACGGACCAAGAAGGCGGTCGATAGCGGCCTGGCCGGTCTTCATCGTCGAAGACCAGCCCGACACCCTGAGCTTCGTCGTGGCGATTGATGACCAGGTCGGGGCTCCGGCCGCCTGGCAGGTCAATGACCCGGCGGCGCTGACCGCGCGGCGGCAGTATGTGACCGCGGTGGTCCGGCAGCGCTTGCACCAGCGGGGTTTTCGCGAGCGCGTGCTCCGCGCCTACCAGCAGTGCTGCGCTATCTGCCGGCTCCGCCATGACGAGCTGCTGGAGGCCGCCCACATCCTCCCGGATGTCCACCCGTTCGGTGAGCCGGTGGTTCCTAACGGTCTCGCGCTCTGTAAGCTGCACCATGCCGCGTTCGACGCCCACATCATTGGCGTCACCCCCGACCTCGAGGTCACGGTGCGCCTCGACGTGCTGCAGGAGATCGACGGGCCGATGCTCCAGCATGGCCTGCAAGGCTTCCAGGGCCGGCGCATCCACGTGCCACGCGTCGACCACCTCAAGCCCAATCGCGACTTCCTGGCCGAGCGCTACGCCCTCTTCCGCCGCGCGAGCTGAACGTCGACGAACGGATACACCTTCGACCCCTACGCCAGCGCGAGAAACGCGGCCTCCTCGTGCGCCGCGGAACGGGAATGGGAACAGCGGCGCCAGCCGCTGAACACCCAGCGACCGACAGGAGGTCACCCAACAAGCGCGGGCAACACTGGCGAGCGCCCCGCGACCCATACCGGATCCCTCCTGCCGGTCCGTCAGGCCGCTACCTCTTGTAGAACGCCGTCTCCGGCTTCGACTGTTTCGGGTGAAGGGTAGAGGACCCGTTGAACATCCTCTGCGGTACGTTCCCCATGCTGGTCTTGACCACGCGGAGACCCATGATGCCCGGAGCAAGCCCAACGGTGCCGATCACATATTGCTCCTCGATGGCGATGCGCCAGATCTTCTTGCCTAGCTCGTAGTGCTGTTTCTCTGGAGCGCTGAACCCCGCCCGGTAGAGCTCCAACAATTCTTTCAAGCGGCCTGGCGGCGTTTTGCCAGACGCGCCGCCAGTGGCGAACCACTTGCCGTACAGTGGCCCCACGGCGCTCGTGGGATCGTAGGGGAACAGGTTGACGGGCGAATGGGCGTACATGTTCTCGGTGCCCCACATGATCTCCATGCTGATCTGAGTCTCGTTGGCCGCCCTTCGGCTGTTCATCAGGCTCCGCTCCAGCTCCGCCACGTCGGCCTGGATGCCGATCTTTGCCCACTGCAGCTTGATCATTTCGGCGATCTGGGTGAAGGGCATGAACCCGACGTAGGTCGTTAGCTCGAGGCGCAGCCGGCCCTTCCCATCGGTGCGCAGGCGGTACCCCTCCCCGTCTTTCCTGTTCAGCCCGATCTTGTCGAGCATTGCGTTGGCGTTTTTCGGATCGTGGGTGGACCAGAGCTTGCGGAATTCGCGGCCAGGGTTGTAGGGCGACTCTTCCGTGCACGCGACAGAACCGGGCGTGCCGAGACCGAGCCAGAACGTCTCGTTGAGCTGATCCCGGTCGATTCCCAGGGACAACGCCCGGCGGAAGTCCACGTTGGTGAGCCATCTGGCGATCTCGGGGTCGGCCTCGTAGCTCTGGTTGCAGAGTAGCGCCGCATCGCTGCCAATGCCGCCTGGGTCCAGGTGAACCTTGTAGTTGCCCCGCTGCTGGTTCTCGATGAAGACCGGCAGCTTCTGCAGATCCAGATGCCGTTCGCCCCAGTCATACTCGCCGGCGATGGCCCGCAAGTTGATGACCTCGAGGTTCTCGCCCAGCGTGAGCACCACCTTGTCGACGTAGGGGAGCTGGTTGCCCTCGGTGTCCACGCCGAAATAGTAGGGGTTGCGCTCCAGCACCCAGGTGGCGGTGTTTCTGCCCTGCGTCGTCCGCCACGGTGAGATCACCGGCAGCTCCGGGTTCATTCCCCAGTCGGCCTTGAATTTGAGCAGGTTGACCCAGTTGTCGAACTTGCCGTCCTTGGCCTTCCGGTCCAGCTCCTCCTTGGAGACGTACTTGGGGTGGAACTGTTTCAGGTAGTGCGCCGGCGCATACCCGCCCAGGGCGCTCACATGGCTATCGTGCGCCTGGCCGCCGAACCCCGTGGGACCGGTTAGTATCACGACGAACACCCAGTAAGGGTCCTTGAACCTCCACCTCACGGTGTAGGCGTCGACCTTCTCCAGCTCGGCCGGCCCGCTGTTGGTGGTCAGATACGGTGAGGGCGACGGAACCAGATCCTTGTTCCTGTACAGGTCCTCGAACCAGAACACGAAGTCGTCGGCGGTGAAGGGCTTCCCGTCGCTCCATTTCATTCCCCGGCGCAGGTTGATGGTGAGCGTCTTGTCCCCATCGCTGAACTGCCAGCTCTTGGCGGCCAGAGGAGTCGGCTTGGTGCCGGTCAGATCCCAGTGCACGAGGCTGTCGTTACCGCAGAAGCGGACACCAGCCGACCAGTCGCCCGGTCCGGTGAATCCCCGGCGGATGGTGCCGCCGTACCGGCCGATCTCGTGCACCGGCTTGATGACCAGTGGGTCTTCTCCTATCCGCTCCTTGACCGGCGGCAGCTTGCCGGCCTTCACCAGCCCCGCCAGTTGTGGCGCTTCCTTGAAGGCCTTGGGGAACTTGGCCGGATCCGTGACGGTGGTTGGCCCCTCCAGCTTCCCGATCAGTTGCCCACCTATCTTTGGCGTGGACGCTGGGGCTTGGGCTGCCGAGGTCGCTGGCTGCCAGGCCAAGTCCAGGAGGGCGGAGAGGCTGAAACTTGCCACTCCGGCGTTCCGGAAGAAGTCTCGCCGGGACAGCCTTTGCTGCAGCAACTCGTCGAGATCGAGCTCTCTGTCCATGACGACCTCCTTCGGACATTCCGTGAATTGCCGAGGGGAGAGTCACCCAAGCCAGCGCGCAAGGATAGCGCGAACCGCTCCCGCTCGGCTGAAAGCTTCGGGTGCTGGAGGTCGATCCAGAGACCTGCTACCTACTGCTCAGGAGGTGCCGCGCACGTCACCTGGCGATCGGCCGCATGTAATTCTTCACGGCGTACTCGGCGA
>DASXTD010000144.1:0-5002 GCA_036505655.1 Chloroflexota bacterium | reverse complement strand
ACCAATGACCGCGGCTTGCGGGTACCCCGGCCGGCCACCCAGGTTTTTATCGGCTTCGGGCCAACATTCCTGGGCCTGATCAGCGCCTCCAAAGTGCGCCAGGAGCTTCCCGAAGAGGTCATGCGCGGGCTACCCCACCTGGTGTTCCACAGCTCGCGCTCGGCGGAGGAGACCTTCGCGCACGTGGCCGCGACGCTGCCCATCCGCTGGGAGAAAGAGGGCACGACGGCCTACCTCCGCGACCCCGATGGCAACTTTGCCGAGCTGAGGTGTGACAGTTAGGGTTTTCACCCCCACCCCAGCCCTCCCCGTCCGAGGGGGAGGGGGGTTTGTAGATTCTCTCTCCTGCCGCAGCGGGAGAGGGTAGGGTGACGGCCCTCCTCAGCCTGGTCCTCCTCTTCACCTTCATCGCCGGCTGCAGTGGGCCGGCCACTCCGGGCCAGAAAACGGAGGGGAGGCCGGCGGGCCCCAAGGCAATCACTATTTCGCTCGAAGGTGAGTTCAATGCCCTGGCGACCGAGCTCGACTCGTCGGGCGTCTCCGGGCTGAGCACCTACGCCCACGATTTCATCCACAACTACCTCACCGTGCACGGCGACAACGATGAGGTAGCGGCCCAGCTCGCGGCACAGCTCCCGTCGCTCGACGATGGCACCTGGAAGCTCCTACCCGATGGCGGCATGGAGGTCACCTGGAAGCTCCGGCATGGCGTGCCCTGGCACGACGGCACGGAGTTCACATCAGCCGACGTGAAATTCGGCTGGGAGGTCACCGTGGATCCAGCCGCGCCGCTGGCCGTGCCCGGAGAGGCGGCCGCTCGCATCTATGCGATGGAGACCCCGGATCCTTACACCGTGGTCACACACTGGAGAGATCCCAGTCGCTGGGCGCGCGAATTCGGTCGCAATGTAACCAATCTGCTGCCCCGCCATTTACTGGAGGCCGACTTCCAGGCCAACAAGGCGGCGTTCGCCCAGCACCCCTTCTTCACCAGCACGGACGTCGTGATTGGCACCGGACCCTTCCGGCCGGTGGAGTGGGCGCGCGGGAGCCATCTTACGGTGCAAGCTTTCGACCAGTACTGGGCCGGGAAGCCGAAGCTCGATCGAGTCACCTTCCGCTTCATCAAGGACAACAACACGGTGATGGCCAACTTGCTGGCCGGCCAGCTCGACGTGGCCAATCGAGGGCTGAACTGGGATGCCGTGCAATTGCTGCGGCGAGATTGGGTGCCTCAGGGCAAGGGCGAGCTGCAGGTCCAGCCGACCAATTTCCGCCACAACCTGTTCCAGTTCCGGCCGGAGGTGGCGAGCCCGTCCGACTTGACGAACCCGAACGTTCGCCGTGCCCTGATCTACGGTGTAAACCACGAGGAGCTAGTCGAAGGCGTCTTTCCAGGCGCGGGCGGCCATACCGTGGCTGACAGCATCGGTTACCCGGGTACGCCGATTGGCGACGCGCTGGAGGCGGCTATCGTCAAGTACCCATACGACGCTCGGAAAGCGAGCCAACTGCTAGAGGATGCCGGCTGGCGGCGAGGTGACGACGGCATCCTGGTCAAGAATGGCGAGCGGTTCCGTCTCGATATGCAGGCCGGTGGCGATACCGAGGACGACAAGACATTCCTCTTGATGGAGCCGAACTACAAGGCAATCGGCGTCGAGCTCGTCTACAGCAGCTTCGGGGGTCGCCGTCAGACGCCGGAGGATACGGCCAAGTTTCCAGGACTGCAGAAGACCGGCCTCCCCTACAACCAGCCCACTTTTGGCCGTCGGTGGGACGGCCGCCAGATTGCCGCGCCCGAGAACCGCTACACGGGCGGTAATCGCTCCGCCTACACGAGCCCGGCAGTTGATCAGGCACTGGACAGCATCGATCGCTCGATTCGGTTCGACGAGGAGCTCCGCTGGTGGGCGGATGCCTGGCATCACATCACGAACGATGCCGCGGTGATGGGCCTATTTTTTGTACCGAACCCGATCGCCCAGCGCACCGGCATGCACGGGGCGTTCGCCACCAATCCATCCGGCACGGCCACCTGGCGCGCCTACACCTGGGACATCGATTAGGGAAAGGGTGAACTCCCTCTCCTGCCGCAGCGGGAGAGGGAAGGGTGAGGGGCCCCCCCGCTATACTCGGGTAGCCTTTCTTCGTCCTCCGGGCTAGCCATGCCTTAGGCGCAAGCTCATTTTGGAAGATATTTCTCAGTCGTCTCCCCCGCTGGGCGAGGCCGCGGGCACGAACGGAGTGCGCGCCGCTCCACCCACTGCGCGGCGCCGTCAGCAGAGTCCGTTCTCCTCGCTCCGGCACGTCAATTACCGCTACCTGGCTGCCGGCACCATGTTCATGAGCCTCGGCCAGTGGATCCAACAAGTCACGCTGGGCTACGTCATGTACGACCTAACTGGCTCCTCTGTTTTACTCGGCCTGCTCAGCACGGTACGCTCGATGCCGTTCCTGTTCATCAGTCCGCTGGCCGGCGTGATTGTGGATCGGGTGGACCGCCGCAAGCTCCTGCTCCAGACGCAAGGGCTGCTGGCTGTGACCGCGCTGACCATGGGCTTTTTCGTTCGATCGCCAGACCTACAGGCCTGGCATGTCTTTGTGTTTGCCATCATCACCGCCTCGGGCTGGGCGGTAACGCAGCCGCTGCGTCAGACGCTCGTTCCGCGGCTGGTTCCGCGCGAGGACATTTCGAACGCAGTCGCACTGAACTCGATGTCTTTCAACGTTAGCAAGGTCCTTGGGCCGGCGCTCGGCGGCCTGCTCATTGCCTGGCTGGGCGCGTCGGGCAACTTCTTTGTGCAGGGCTGTGCTTACTGCGGCGTGCTCATCTCAATCGGCTTTATGTCGCTGCCGCACACGGAACGGGCCGACGGGGAGGTTCGACGTTCTATCTGGTCAGACCTGCGGGAGGGCATGGCCTATGTACAGACGACGCCGGCGGTGTTCGCGCTCCTCATTGCTGCCATGGTCCCCAGCATCATCGCGATGCCGTACCAGACGCTCATGCCGGTGATGCAGAAGGACGTGCTGGGAGTCGGACCTGAAGGGCT
This sequence comes from Chloroflexota bacterium, assembly GCA_036505655.1. Lineage (GTDB taxonomy): Bacteria > Chloroflexota > UBA6077 > UBA6077 > SHYK01 > DASXTD01. Next base: position 1,946 of record DASXTD010000144.1, on the reverse strand, counting down.
GGGCTTGATGCTGGCGGCACCTGGGCTAGGCGCGATGTCGTTTACGTTTCTCGCAGCCTCCTTCGCCGGTGGCGTGCGGCGCAAGGGCTACATCCTTTTGGCGGCGATGGCCGGCCTGGGAATTACGATAGTGCTCTTTTCGATGACGCGATCGTTGCCGCTCGCCCTGCTATCCCTGGTAGGGGTAGGCGGCTTCCAGATCCTCTATGCGACCACGAATCAGACCATGCTCCAATTGCTCGTGCCAGACGCGCTCATGGGCCGCGTGATGAGCATCTACATGATCAATTCGGGCTTTTCGCCGGTCGGGGCCCTGTTCGCGGGGATCATGGCTCAGGCGTTCGGCGCCCCCATCACTATCGCGATCATGGGACTGCTGGTGCTCGGCCTCGCGATCGTGATGTTCTTCCGCAACCCAGAGATGCGCCGCATCATGACTTGAGCTTCTAAGCACCATTCAGGAGGGAATCATGGCACCGGATCCATCGAACCCCTCAGCTGCCACACATAATGCCGAAGGGATGCTACGTCCCTTGCTGGGCATGATGTCTGTCTTCACCCTGGTCATGACCATACCGCAAGTGGTGACGATATGGTTCAGTCACCAAGCGGCTGGCGTCTCCATTCTGTCCTGGGGTGCGTACCTACTCTCCGCCATCCTCTGGTTCTGGTTCGGGCTAGGGAAACACGACAAAAACGTCTACTTGCCATGCGTGGGATGGATTGCTCTGGATCTGGCGATCATTGCCGGAGCTATCGTTTATCGATGAATCGCTGGTGTCCCTAATCGAGCCCTCAATCAGAAGGAACGCGCGCCGTCCGGGGGAGCGATCGCGAAGCCGTTGGCGATGAAGCTAACCAGGGTGTAATGCCCGGCAAGGGCCACCGCCTCGATGAGTGTGTCTTCGCCCAGCGTCTTGAGCGCGCGGTTGAACTGTTCGTCGGAGAGACCGTGAGTTCGAACGAGCTCGCGGGCCAAGTCCACGAACGCGCGCTCCCGTTCGGTGAGCTTTTCGGTCGAGCCCTGGGCGCGCACGATTTCTAGGGCCTCGGGGCGCACGCCTTCCTCAGCGGCGCGGATCTCGTGGCGGACCCATGGGTAGCGGGCACCCGTCTCGCGGACGGTGGCGAGCACGATCAGTTCGCGGTCAGCCCCGGACAGCGTGCTGCCGCTCTCGCGAAAATAGTCTTCGAGGGCAGCCGCCCGGTCGGCCAGTTTGGGTCGGTGCATGAGGATAGCGAAGGGACCGCCGGTCGCGGCGCCGGGCCGCACGGCAACGATCTTGTCCAGGATGGCCTTGTCATCAGTGCTTAGCTGGCCGGGGTCGATAGCAGGTAGACGAGCCATGGTTTCCTCCACGTTTGCGCTCGTGTGCTGAGTCAGAGGTTAACCGAACGGCCTCGGTCAGCCGTCGGCCAGCCCTCACCCGGCCTGGGCGCCACGCGCCAGCGGCCGGCCTCTCCCAGAGGGAGAGGCAAAACGGCTTGCCTTCTCCAGCTTGGACCTATTGCCATTCGGCGAAGCCCATGGCGCAGCCGGTGCCGGCCTCGGTTCGATAGCAGGGTACGTAATCGACGAGTTTCATCTCCAGTTCGGTATCGGCCAGGGCACCAGCCATCGTGATCCAGCTGCGGATCTCCGATGTTCCCGAATGGAAGCGGTTGTCGGGCAGGCTGGTCAGCTTGTCCGCGTTTTTCGTCTTCAGCCCATCGATGATCTGCTCGTCCAGGTCTTCCTCGATCACGAAATGGCTGAGCCCGCCCGACGCGATCAGCGCTACACGGGTGTTGCTAGCCCAGGCCTCGATGATCTCGCGCAGCTTTTGGCCGAGTAGATAGCAGCGTTTTACAGGCACCTGGTTGGGCGGGTAGTAGGTGTTGAGGAGGATCGGCACGTTCTTGATCACATGGTTGTCCATTAGGCGCCGATACACGTAGTAAAAGGC
>DASXTD010000143.1:0-3718 GCA_036505655.1 Chloroflexota bacterium | reverse complement strand
AAAAACGACTCGGTGAAGTCGAATCCGGCCTGTCGCCAGCCACTTGACATTGCGGAAGTGAGCCCGACGTCTGTGCCGCTCCCTCTCACGTCAGGATTGAAGGGCGTACCGCCGGGGCCGACGTACAAACCGGCAGCGGATTTGGTGAATCCTGCTTCGGCCATGAGCTGGGCGCTGCGGGCCAGATCCAGGGGGTACTTGGTCGCGGCGGCTTCAGCGGCGCGCCCGAGGTCAGATGTGGGCGCGAAGAAGGTCTCCGCGATGAGGTTCTGTCCTTCATAAAGCGCCTCATTGAGACTGGGACGGTCGATCGCGTGGGCGAGTGCCTGTCGCACCCGAATATCCTGCAATGCGGTCGGATTAACGTACTCGGAGCGCCCCTGGAAGTGCGCGGATAGCCACTGATTGAAGTACATGATCGTATTGCCGCGGCCAGGCGGCCATTGGCGGTTGAGCTGCGCGGCCTGGGCGAGTGGTAGGGCCTGATCGGATGCCAGCTGGATGTCGCCTGAGAGCATGCTGGCGAGTGCAGCGTTGCCGTCCGGCATGAACTGAATTTTGATGCGAGGGATCTTGGGGGCGCCGAGGGCGTGACGGTCGAAGGCGGAAGCCTCCAGGAACGATCCGGGCTCCCAGCGGTCGAGCTTGTACGGTCCCAGCCCAACGTATTCGCTGGTCCAGAATGAGTTATTGAGGAGATTCTGTGCTCCCGACTCGAGGGCCGGGCCCAGGATGTGGCGCGGCAGTGGTGGCAATCCGAGGACGGCGCTCGACGCGAGACTCTGGAGGGACCCCGCCGCGGCGTACGGCTCCTTCCAACGGATCAAGACCGTTCGGTCATCAGTCGCCTCGACGCTGGCGATCAGCTTGATCGGGAGGGAGCTGGTCTGCCCCAGGTCCGGCGTCGAATACACTTGCAGGGAGAACACGAAAGCGTCAGCGGTAAGCGGTGTGCCATCGTGCCAGAACAGGTTGGGCTTCAGATGGTAGGTCGTCTCCATTTTTCCATCTGGAAAGACTTTCCAATTGTCAGTATTGAGCTGCGGCAAAGACTCGGCGAGATAAGGCAGGGCATTCGACTGGTCATCCTGCAGGGCCAGGTCGGCATTGAAGATCCGCCTCACGAGACTGAGCGATACCGCTCCCTGGGCGATGATGCGCGCCGCGACCGTCTTCGGCTCCGACTGGACAGCGGCAATCAGGGTGCGGGTGGATGGTGTGGTGCTACCGGATGCAGACGGGGATGAGCTCCCCCGGCTGGTGGGGGCGGCGCAAGCAGTCCCCAGCCAGACCAACAGCAGCGTCAAGGACAGAGTTCGTTTCACGCATTGTGCTCCGATACGAAAGTTGACTCGCGATGTAGATCGCGAATTGATTATGGGATGAAGCGATCGTCGTAGGGGATGCCGGCGCCGAGCACCTCCGGGGCGCCGTCGCGGACCAGGACCATTTCCTCTAGCTTGACGGCCAGGGGACTGCCCTCTTCACCGAAATAGCTCTCGATGGAGACGATCTGGTTGGGCTTAAGGGGCACGTCCAGCTTGGTCATCTTGCGGTCGACGCGGGGCGACTCGGCGTAGGACATCCCGATGCCGTGGAAGATGTGATAGTTGTCCAAAAGTGGGCGGTACGCCTGCGGCACCAGAGGGACCGAGTCAAGAACCTCGCGGTAGGTGCGGCCGGCGCGGATCTGGTCGGCGACCTGGCGCAGGTAGTCGTAGGCGCGCTTGTACAGATCGCGCTGCTCCGCGGTTGGGGTGTCCCCCACGAAATAGGTGCGAGAGGTGTCGCCGCGGAGTCCGCCGATGCCGCGGCCGTGGAAGTCGATGCCGACAAACTCGCCCTCGACGGCGCCGCGCTGCGTTGGCCAGCGGCTCCATGGGTTCATGTTGGGTCCCGAACAGACGTTGAGCTGCGAGATCTCCTCGCCTCCGGCCTCAAACCAGGCCGAGTGGACCACGCCGGCGAGCTCGTTCTCCGTGATGCCAGGCTTGATGGCCGCTTTGAACGTCTGAATTGTGTGCTCGTACTGCTTACCGATGGTGCGATAGATCGCGACTTCATCGTCGGTCTTGACGGATCCCGCGTACTCCAACAGGTACCCGGCATCCACGAGCTGGACCCCGGCTTGTTGCAAGGCGATGATACCGGCCGCTTCCAGGCCATCGATGCCAAGGGGCAGACCCGAAACGCCGCGCTCCTCCATCAACCCGGCGATGCCGAAGCCGAACGGACGATACTGGTCGGTCCGATCACCCTCATCCTGACGATTGCCCTGGATGCGCGGGCGGGTTTCTCCGAGCTTGCTGACCCATCCCAGGTCGCGGTCCTGCACGAACGTAACCGGGTCGCCCTGGGCAGGGACGAATACCTGACCGCCGGGGATCTTGGTGTTGAGCACGTAACGCATGCTGATGTCTGATAGGTAGAGGGCGCCGATGTCATGGGCTTTCATCTGCTCGCGGAGCAGCTCCAAACGGTCTCGCTTGAGTCGATTCTCATCCCAGGTCTTCTCGACGATAAACGGCAAGTTTTTCTCCCTCGTTTGTCAGTTCGGTGGCTATTTGACGGCCGACACAGGATCGCCCCCTCGGGATTGGATCCCGATCCCGCTCCGCTAGACGCTGCGTCGCTACAATAGCGAGCCCGGAATAAGGAGTGCAAGACGATGCAGAATACTGGCCAATTTGAAGGAAAAGTGGCGGTGGTTACGGGAGGCGCCCGGGCCATGGGGCGAGCTCACGCTGAAGGCTTTCTGGCAGCGGGGGCCAACGTGGTGGCGCTCGACGTTTCCTGGAAGGGGGCCGAGGCTTTTCGCGCGGAGCTCGACGCGAATCCGAATGCGCTCGCGCTGGACATGGACATTACCAACGACGCGCAGATCGATAAGGGCTACGAGGCGACGCTGGCGAAGTTCGGTACGACGGACATCCTGGTGAACAACGCCGCTTTGCTGAACCTCGGTGGGGACCGTCCCCAGGCGAAGACATTGGACACGCTGGATGAAGACTGGACCAGGATCTTCGGCGTGAATGTTTTTGGGACGCTCAAGGTTACGCGGCGCTTTATTAAACCAATGATTGAGAAGAAGCGAGGCAGCGTGATCAACGTTGTGAGCAGCGGCGTGGTGCATTTCGCCCATGGCGGAGGATTCGTAGCTTTACGTCCTAATTCCCGGGAGATGCCCTACATGTCCTCGAAGGCGGCCGTGGTGACGATGGGCTTTTACCTGGCGGACGAAATGAAGGCCGACAACGTCGCAGTCAATGGGATCATGCCGGGGCACAGTACGCATGGTCTTTTCGTCGAACGAGCCCGCGCACGAATGGCTCAGGGAGGGCTGCCGAGCTTTCGACCCGTAAAGCCGCAGCACGCGGTTCCGATCGTCCAGTTTCTGGCGACCCAGGATGGGAGTGGGGTTACGGGCAAGCTGTTCGATGTCGTCCAGTGGAACCAGGAGCACGGGCTGGGTCGGTACGAGGACTGGGAGGACCACGATTTCCCCGCGGACATCGAGGAGGCGTTCGGCAAGGTGCAGCGGGCGCCGGCGGCCGTCGGCGGTTATCACGGCACGCGATAGGTGACCGGGTCGCTAGAGGACGGGTAGCTGGGCCAAAGCGCGGTCGTTGCCGAGCAGGAAGACCTTCTTTCGGCTGATCCGTAGCTGGTCGCCGACCCGCCTGAGGGTGTGTTCCCACGAACCCGGGTACTGGGCTTG
>DASXTD010000142.1:0-2236 GCA_036505655.1 Chloroflexota bacterium | reverse complement strand
GATGCGCGGACGGGTGATGAGCATGTTTCAGCAGAGCCAGATCTCGCATATCATCGGCGGCGTGGTCAATGGCTATAACGCTGGCCGATATCCGAGCGGTGCGTCAGTAGCAGGCAGGGCCTGCAGCCATCGGGGCAAAAGACTCGCGGTACCCTTTTTTATTGATCGCCCCGTGCGAGGACCGGCGGGCGATCAACCGGGTCTTAGTCGGTCACTGTGTGAACGTCGATCGCGGGGGTGCCTGACCCCGGGCAGCGAACTGGCGATCCCCGAATAGTATGATCCGGAATTCTGCGGTCGGAGCCGAGGTAGAACTCTTTGCCGCAGGACGGGCATGATCCGACAGTGTGAGTATCATTCTCGCCCATCAATTCCCTGAGTTATGCGGGGGCTCAGCGCCGATCGCACGATGGACAGCGTGGCCACCGAATTCGCCTCGCAGAGCGGCCAGGAGCTTGTCCGAGTACGGCTCCTGCTCCCGAGAGCGAATGCGGCGGAGGAGCGCCTCGGTGAGTGCTGGCGCGGATACATCGAGGGCCAGAGCTTCGAGGATCGCCCATCGTCCGGCTCCCGTGTCGTCGATTCGGCCTTCCACGTCCGAGAGATCGCCTTCGCGCGCCAGTAAGACCGCGATCTGATCGAGGAGCTGAGAATCCAGGAGGCTCTCGTGGGTCCAAACCTGGGCTATGGCCGGCAGGTTGAGCGCGAACTGCTGTTTGGCGCGCAGCATCGCGAAGCCTTCGGCGTACGCTTCCATCAGGCCGTAACTCACGGCGTTGTGCACCATCTTGACGAAATGTCCGGCGCCACTGGCACCCACGTGAGACCAGCCCTCTCCCCCGCCCGATGATATTGCGTCGAAGACAGGGCTCAACTGGGTGACATGCTCAGGCGCCCCACCCACTGTGAGGCAGTAGCCGAGGTCCACTCCGGCCGTCCCGCTGTTCGTGCCGACATCGATGAAGTGGATTCCACGCTCTGCCAGAGTTCCGGCGCGTCGCTCGGAGTCAGCGTAGTGGGCGTTGCCTCCGTCGACCACGGTGTCACCGGATGCCAGCAACGGAAGCAGCGAGCTCAAAGTTTCTTCGGTGGGCGCTCCAGGAGGAAGCATCATCCAGACCGCACGGGGCTGCGACAACGCGACAGTCAAGCTGCCCAGATTGGCCGCCCAAGAGCCTCCCTGGTTTTCGAAGGCTAGGCGGCTCGAATCGCTGACGTCGTAGCCGTGAACCTGGTGGCCGGCCGCGAGCAGACGGTGAGCCATACCCGCGCCCATTCTGCCCAGGCCAATGAAACCGACTTCCATGGGTTCTAGGATGCTCGCTGCTCCGTGCGCTTTTGGCAAATAAGGCAGTATCGAGCCCAGGGCAGCGCTCGAACGCGAGCGGGATCAATCGGCCCCCCGCACCGCTCACACAGCCCGTAGCGGCCGGCATCTATGCGGTGGAGCGCGGCATCGATCTCCAGCAACTGTCCCCTCATCTGTCGTTCTAGCGCCTCTGCGATTTCCTGGCCGGTCGCGTCGCTGGCGACGTCGGCGCTCTCGGGGCCGGGCCTGCCCTCTTCATTACGCGACTCGGCTAAGGCGCGCTCTTCGGCGCCGAGGCGGGACGCTTCCTCCAGTAGAAGTCCCCGCGTGGCAATCAGCGCCGCCAAGGCACCGTCCAGGTTAAAGCCTCGGTTGGGCAGACCCTCAGTCGACTCTTGAACCCGATTGCCGCGCGTTTTCATGTTACTTGGTTCCTTTGCTTCGGGAGGGTTCGCGTCCCGCCTCGCCACTAGAGTAAACGGGTCTGGCGCATCTCCCCCACGGGCGAAAGCGTGGTTGCGCTGCACCAACGGGCAGTCCGATCACCTACGCCAACGGGTGGGGCCCAAATCCCCCGGGTGGGTATTCCCACCGGGAGGCCGCAGGTCTTACACTTTTGGCCGCGCTTGTCCTTGACGTCGTACTCTGCGGAGGAGCTCTCTTGACTGAGGCTGACCAGAATCTAGGACGCCGCGCTTTCTTGAGCCGCCTAGCTGGGGGGCTCGGGGCATTCTTGACGGCCGCTATCGGCGTCCCCCTGGTGGGGGCGATCGTGGCTCCGGGCTTGCGTCGGGACCAAGCTCAATGGGTTCCCGTTGGCTCAACTGCCGAGTTCGTACCTGGCGAACCGCGACTGGTTACTTTCTCCGTTGCCAAGACCGATGGATACGTCACCACTTCGGTGGCAAGGGCCGTTTGGGTGTATCG
>DASXTD010000141.1:0-5148 GCA_036505655.1 Chloroflexota bacterium | reverse complement strand
ACGCGCTCCAGGATCTGGTCGTCGCGGGCTTAGTTATCGCGAACGACGCGGGCGTCATCGTCGCCCAGCTTGCTGATGCCGTGCCGTCAGTCGATAACGGCCGCTGGAAGGTCTTCCCCGAAGGTCGCATGCAAACGAGCTGGACCATCCGCCCGAACGTGACTTGGCAGGACGGTACCCCGCTCACCACGGCCGACCTCGTGTTCACGACTGAGGTGGAACAGGACCCGGAGATGGGCTTCAACTCGAGCGCCGCCTATGAGCTGGTCGAGAGCGTCGAGGCCACCGATGACCGCACGGTCACGGTGACCTGGAAGCAGCCCTATATCGAAGCCGACTTCATGTTCAGTGCCATGTTTGCGCTGCCCATGCCCAAGCACCTGTTGGAGGCGACCTATCGCGGTGACAAGGCCAACTTCTTCGCCATGCCCTACTGGACTGACGCGTTCATCGGCTCCGGGCCGTTCCGCGTGAAGCAGTGGGTGCCTGATAGCTTCGTCGTGATCGGCGCCTATGACCAGTACGTGCTCGGCCGTCCCAAGATCGATGAGATCGAGGTTCGATTCATCCCCGATCCCAACACGCTGATGGTCAACCTGCTGGCCGACGGTCAGCTCACACTGGGCCGAGCGCTTTCGCTCGCGCAGGCCCTCCAGGTAGAACAGCAGTGGCAAACGGGGCACGTCAACACGCGTCTTTACGGCTGGCTGCCGCTCAATCCTCAGTTCATCAATCCGGACCCGGCTGTGGTGGCGAATCTGCAATTTCGGCGCGCGGTCTTTGAGTCGCTCGATCGCCAGCAGCTTGTGGAGAGTCTCCAGGCTGGACGAACCGCGGTGGCCGACAGCTGGGTCGATCCCAATCTGCCCGAGCACGCAGCGATAGCCCCGTCGATCGTGCGGTATCCCTACGATCCGCAGGCAGCCATCCGAGCCATCACGGACCTGGGCTACGCGCGCCAGGCCGATGGGTTCTTCTATGACGCGCGGAACCAGAAGCTGAGCGTGCAGATCCAGACGACCGCGCAGAATGCGATGCACGAGCCAGCCTCGGCCGCGATTGCCGATGCCTGGCAGCGGATCGGCGTCGCCGTCAGCGTGGACATCGTGCCGCCCCAGCGGGCCCAGGATCGTGAGTATCGCGCGACGTTCCCATCGTTCGAGCTCATTGAGCTGGCTACCGACCTCTCACCCCGCATGGTCAATCGCTGGCACAGTCGGCAGACTCCGTTGCCCCAGAACCGCTTCGTAGTGACCGGCAACGGGTCCCGCTACCAGAATCCGGCCTTGGACGGCGCGATCGACCGCTATTTGACGACGATTCCCCGCGATGCGCGGTTGCAGGCCCTCGCTGAGATGATCCACATTCAAACCGACCAGCTCTCCGCCATGGGGCTGATCCACACGGTGACGCCGACGCTAGTGGATAACCGCTTGCAGCACGTCACGGGCAAGGGCACGCGCTCCACCGAGAGCTGGAACGCCCAGGAGTGGGAGCTAGTCTCCTAGAGCCAAAAGGTCAGTGCCTGCAATGGGATCCCGCCGGCGGGATCTTGCTAGTTCGGGATGAGCCCCGCGCCCACGAAGATGCTTTTGGCTTCGGCTAACGTCAGGTCGGGGTGAGGGAGAGCGATGTCAGAGGTGGAGAGGTCGGTCGCTGGTAGCGTACTCCCTTTGGTTCGGACCTCAGTCAACAGGGCATCGTAGCCGGCCTTAAACTTGGCCTCGTCGTTGGCGGTGACTGCCGCCACTACCGCGTCGTCAAGCTGGTTGAGATGATCGCGCTCGTTGTCAGGGACTCGGTACTGCGCCTCGCCTACGATGCGAACGATCATTTGACGGCCCTTCCTCGGTGGCCCGCTCCGCCGCTGGTTCCCGATACCGCTTCGCTCATTAGACGGCCAGCACGGGTGCTCGCCCTCAGAGATTGGGACCCGCAACCGCTTCGCTTCGCTCCACTCATTTTCCTGACCCCAGCTGCTTAGGCGTGGCCGACTGCTTGAGGGCGGCCAGCTCGCTCTCAACGTTCTGGCTGGCGGTCAGCTGGGCGAGTTGGGTGCTCACGTCATCGGAGTGGCCCCCCGTTGCGTCCGTGAGCAAGCCGGCCTTGGAAAGCTCATCGAGAGCGCTGGCCCGCGCCCGGAGCTGACTGGTCTTCTGCTCCGCCCGCTCGACGCTCAGCCCGACACTCGCCATCTCTTCGGACACGCCGCCGAGTGCTTCGCCGATCCGGACCTCCGCCTCCGCCGACGAGTGCTGGGCCTTGATGACTTCTTTGCGAGTCCGGAAAGCCTCCACCTTCGTGCGCAGATTCATCTCCGCCGTGGTGAGCCGCTGCTGCTCAGCTTCCAGGTCAGCGATTTGTTGGTCGAGGCCTCCGACCTGCTCAACGATGGCTTGCTTCCGCTGCAGCGCTATTCGGGCCAGGTCGTCCCGTCCGGCGGTCACGGCCTGCTTGGCCTGAGCATCGAGCTGAGCGGTCTGCCCGCGGAGCTGGTTGGCCTGCTGCGTGAGTCGGTGCTTCGCGGTGACCTCGTCCACGATGCCTCGCTGGACCTTCTGGAGTAGCTCTACGAGCTTCTCGTAGGAGTAATCGAGGGTCTCCGAGGGATTCTCGGCTTGATCCATCAGGGTGTTCGCCTTGGCGCCCAGGATGGTCCGCATGCGATCGAAGAGGCCCATGGTTACTCCTTACGAGTCAGTGAATGACGATTTGCACCACAGTGTAGAAGATGCCGATCACGAAGCTGGCCGCCAGGACGGCGGCGGCGATACTGTTCTCTTGAAAGATCTCGTTCATCAGCTTGTATTTGAGGTTCAGCGCCTCGAATACGATGATGACCAACAGGATGGCGACTGTGCTCCACAACACCGTGGTTCCCAGGGACAACAGGAATCGCTCGATGTCGGGGTTCATTTAACGGCCCTCGCTACGCTCATTTGACGGCCGTTACTGGTGGCCCCCTTCAGAGATTGGGTGCCGAGGCCGCTCCGCTTCGCTACGCTCATTTACCCTCCGAGCCCGGGTAGAGTCCCAAGATCTCCGGCTGACTGAGTGGACGCCCTTGATGCAGGGCGATGTGCGTGGTCCAGACACCCAGGAGCAGCGCGCCGTCGGCAGCTTCCATCTTGAAGTAGACGTTTTCGCCTTGGGTCGGGCTCAGATCGCGCCAGACTTCCTGGGTTGGGGCCGCGCCCACCGGCTTCGCCGCGAACGTCCCGGTGCTCTGCACACTATAGACTTGATCTTGCAGTTGGAAGGTGACTCCATGGGCAGCCCCGTGCTCTCGCACCCGGGCTTCGAACGTCTTGAGGATGCCGTCGTCGGCGACCAGCTGATCGAATATCTCCGACCCCTGTCTCGCCAGAACTGAAGCCTGGTAGAGGAGCTGGCTCCCGGTTTCCACCTCCAGCAGCTGGCCGTCCTCCAAGAGCGTCCATCGCCAACCCGTTATGCGGGCTCCCATGTCTTCGCTGCACTCGAGGACGTTCTCCACGATCAGCATGGAGCCGTTGATATTGATGACATCGGCTGGTGCGAGCTCTGCTAAGGTCATTTCGCGGGTGGTGGGTGCGGGCGGAGGGGCAGGCTTGCGTCGAAAGAACATGACCGCTCCTATAGCGATGCCCGCGGCGGCTACTAGGAGTGCGATTTCCACGTTGGGAGCCCCCTCTCCCTCCGCGGGCGGGCTGGAGTGGGGGAGTGACTACGTTTGCTGCGAAGCTTTCGATTCAGGACCCTACCGCCGGCCAACCCGGACTCCGCCGCCGCTAAAGCCGCCGGTAGATTTGGCCCCGGAGAAACCAGTCGATGGCTTGCTGCTGGCGGCACCGCCGAGGAGACCTCCACCTGATGAGCTGGCGCCGGAGCTGAGGCTGCTGCCGCCTTTTGCGCTGAAGCTGGACGAACCGGCTGCGAAGCCGCCCTTGGAGCTGGCGGCGGTGCCTGAACCCACGCCGCCGGCCTGCCCACTCGCGGAAGTAGACGACTTGCTGGTTGCGGCGGTGCCGCCACCGGTGCCGCCACTCTGCCCACTTACTGCGTAAGGGGCCGGCTTGACCTTGTTGTAGTCCGGCGCCGCGGGCTTGTCGTTGGTGATGGTGCCGTGCAAGGTATCGTCGCGACCGAAGGTGTCGGTGGGCGGGTAGCGGTAGGAGGGTGTGTTGGGGGTGGGGTTGTACGTCGTACCGGGGGCTGGCTGATGGAGAATACCTGGACCCCCGAGCGCCTGACCTAGCAGGAACGGGAACCAGAACGACGAGAAGCCACCGTTGCGATCCTGGCCCTGGACCCCGATGCGTTCGTCGTCCCGCAGATAGATGGTAGGACTGCCTTTGGCCGTGTCCAGGTAATTGTGGTCAGCCTGGGCGAGCCGGAAATCTTTTCCTTCGGCGATGTGGAGTTGCCCTGCCGAATCGGACCATGCCAGTCGGTAGCGTTCGCCATCGAAGGTGATAGACCCTGTGCGAATGTCGTACGCGCCGGGTTGGCCCGGCAGGCCGCTGTTGGCGCTGCAAGCGACGAGCAACGCCGCCACCATGATAAAGATGCTGGACCGCCAGCGCTGCATACCCATTTGACTTGATTATCGCCGAAACGGGGCTTCGCCTGGGCTAGCCTTGTGGCCAGGCTAGTTCAGCGCGCGCCGGAAGCCGGCTGCCTGGGCTGCCGCCTCGGTATCGAAGCACTGCACGCTGGCTTTGGTTTGCGCGTAAGAACCGCCGCCGGGGACGTGGTAGATCTTCGAGCTGCGATTGCCTTTGATCTGACCGATCTGGCACGGCGCCGCGTCGGCAGCGGTCAAAGGTCGGGGAGTACGGGTGGGAAACGGTGCCCGTGCCGTTGGCTCCGGCTCGGGAGTGGCGGGATCGTCCACGGCTGCCGGCTCGAACTGAGCGGCGACGATTTCCGCAGCGGCGGAGCTAACGACAGCGAGCGTGGATTGGGCGCGATTTAGCTCGCTGGTGAGCGCCTCCATCGTGGCGGCTGAGGGATTGTCCGATGGGGTAGCTGCCACTCCGCTGCAGGCCGTGCTGACCAGCAACAACACTGCCGCGGCTACGAGCCGATACGACGTAGGGCCAATCACGGGCTATTCTAGCCTTAGGAGCTTGCCGGCTTGACTTAGCTAAGGACATTGGCTAAAAC
>DASXTD010000140.1:0-4791 GCA_036505655.1 Chloroflexota bacterium | reverse complement strand
TGTGGAGGGCAGCCGCCTCGGCATCATGGGCTTTTGCATGGGCGGCCGTGCCTCCTATCAGATGGCCGCTCTCCGCTCCGACCTGCGCGCGGCGGTCGATCTGTATGGCGGGGACACGCGGCAAGGGTTCGGCGACGGGCCCGCGCCGTTCGATCTCACGGCGAAGATCACCTGTCCGATTCTGATCCTGGATGGCGATCAGGATCAGCATCCGTCGCCCGACGAAGTGCGCCTGATCGCGGCTGAGCTGGAGCGCCATGGCAAGGTGCACGAGGTGCACATCTATCCGGGCGTTGGTCACGCGTTTATGTCCGCCCAGGGCCCACGGCGGCGCGCCGAGGTGGTGGATGATGCCTGGGAGCGGTTGCTGGGATGGTTCGAGCGCTACCTGGTTCACGAACCAGCCCTGGCACGCGGTTGACGGGAGGGCGCGATGCTGACCGCTGAAGACAATGAGCTGATCACGCGAACCGGCCCGGGTACTCCTGGCGGTAATCTCATGCGTCGGTACTGGCAGCCGGTCGAACTGGTAGCCGAGCTGCCGGAGCGCGGAGCGCCGATTCCCGTCCGCTTGCTCGGCGAGGATCTGGTGCTATTCCGCGACGATCAGGGCCGGCCGGGGCTGCTCGGAATCCATTGCTCCCATCGCGGAGCCGATCTGAGCTACGGTCGACTCGAGGATGGGGGGTTGCGCTGCATCTATCACGGCTGGCTGTACGACGTTCACGGGCGTTGCCTCGAACAACCTGGCGAGCCAGCGAGCAGCACTTTCCATGAAAAGATTCGACATACGGCCTACCCGTGCATCGAGCGGGCCGGCGTGATCTGGGCGTACCTCGGGCCGGGCGAGCCGCCATTATTTCCCAACTACGAATTTCTCAATGCCCCGCCCGAAAGCACAGATGCGACCAAGCTCTACCAGGAATGCAACTACCTTCAGGCCGTTGAGGTCGCCATCGACCTCTCGCATCTCAGCTTCATCCACTACCAGAACGGTCCGGTTCTCGGGGATGGCTCGCCGTCCGATGGGCTCCTGAACCACCGGGGGGCGGCGCCGTTTCTTGATACCGCCGAGGCGGCCTTCACCTCCTACGGAGTTCGGAGCGGCCGCATCCAGCACTGGGAGCCAGATAAGGAAATCCGGATGGACGAGTACATCCTGCCCAACATCGTCGCCTTTCCTCAGACGGCGGTGCGGGACGAGCGGGAGCGGCGCGGCTATTCAGCCCACTGCCACGTGCCTATTGACGACACTCGCCACTGGAAATTCAGCTTTCAGTTCAGCCGCAAAGGCCCGCTAGAATGGATCCCGACGCGCGCCGACATGGTGGATTACCAACCGATTCACAATCTCAGTAATCGGTTTCACCAGGACCGCGAGGAGATGGTGAGCAAGACCTACGTGGGCATGGGACAGAACTTTCGAGCCCACGACCAATGGGCCACCGAGAGCCAGGGACCGATCCACAATCGCACTGCCGAGCATCTCGGAGCTCTGGACTTGGCACTGGTGCTGTCCCGCCAGGCGCTGCTGAAGGCGATCCGAGACCTCGCAGACGAGGGGAAAGAGCCGGAAAACGTGGTGCGCGACCCGGCGCAGAACCATTTTCCGCTCGCACCATTCGCGGTGCTAGTGCCGCCCTCGACCGATTGGGCTGAATTCTGCGGCTTCGCGGAGCAACTGACCGAAGAAGCCATCGCGCACCAGCCTGCCCGCTGAGGCGACAGACTAGTTGCCGCTTCACTAACTAGGGAGGGATGTCAATGCCGCTCCAGGATCTAAGAACGTTTCTCCAGACCCTCGATACTCGCGGCGATCTGAAGATACTGCGGGACGCAGATCCCAACCTTGAAATTGGTGCGATTACCGAGCTGTCGCTTCAGCGGAATGGTCCGGCGCTGCTGTTTGAGTCCATCCTCGGTTACGCACCCAGCTACCGGGTAGCTGCCAATGTGCTATCGACGCCGCGCCGGGCATTGCTGGCCCTGGGTATGGACCCCGAACTTCCAGAGGACGTTGCTATTCATAGGTTTCGAGAGATCTGGGACAACTACAAACCCGTGCCACCGCGGGTGGTGGACACGGGCCCGGTTTTGGAGAACGTCCGCACCGGAGATGACATCGACTTGTTGCAGTTTCCCGTTCCCCTCTGGCATGAACGTGATGGTGGGCCCTATATCGGCACCGGTGGTGCGATCATCCATCGCGACCCGGACAGCGGCGCCGTAAACGTAGGCACCTACAGGGTTCAGCTCCACGACAAGCGCACAACGGGGCTCTTCACCAACAACGAGACGGATGGCCGGCAGATCATGGAGAAATATTGGGCTGCGGGGAAGCCCGCGCCGGTCGCCATCTCCTTCGGGCCTGAGCCCCTTCTATTTGCCAGTGCTGCGAGCAACAATGGGTCGCCGAAGGGTCCCCACGAATACGAGTACACTGGCTACCTGGCCGGCGAGCCGGTCTCCGTGATCCAAGGAGCTGTGACCGGCTTGCCCATCTCTGCCCACTCGGAGATCGCCATCGAGGGCGAAGTCGCACCACCCACGGAAAAGGCCGAGACGGAAGGCCCGTTCGGCGAGTGGACCGGTTACTACGAGTTCTCCCAGACCAGAGAACCGGTCGTGCAGGTCAAGGCCCTCTATTTCCGCAATGACCCGATCCTGTTCGGCGCGCCACCCTTCTACCTGCGGGCCAACCACTCCTATTCGTTTGCACTGAGCCTCCGCAGCGCCGGGACCCTGAGCCGCTTCGCCGAGATGGAATTGCCGGTCCGGCGCATGGTTCCCATCGGGCCGTTCGGCTGCACGGTCGTCACAGTCGAGCAGCAGCACAAGGACGACGTGCCCAGAATCCTGGATGCGCTCGCCAAGTCCGGCTTTGCCCGACTCACCATCGTGCTCGACGATGACGTTGATCCCTACGATCCCTGGGACGTACTGTGGGCGCTCAGCACGCGCGTCGCACCGGACGATACGCGAATCATCCCCTTTCAAAACCGTAACCTCCTCGACCCGCTCCGGCCGATGGGCAACCGAGCCACCCGGGAACCCCTGGCCGACAAGCGCATCATCATCAACGGCTGCCGTGCCTTCGAGCGCCTGGCCGATTTCCC
The DNA here is from genome assembly GCA_036505655.1 of Chloroflexota bacterium. Lineage (GTDB taxonomy): Bacteria > Chloroflexota > UBA6077 > UBA6077 > SHYK01 > DASXTD01. The sequence goes on along the minus strand of DASXTD010000140.1, from coordinate 1,675 downwards.
GCCCGTCAACCGCTTCAGCGAGGAGCGACGCGAAGAGGTATGGGCCAAGTGGTCTATGGCGGACTGGCTGAAATAGTCGACCGAACAAACCTGTCATGGACGGCCGTTCCTCGCCCACCTGTTTCGCCTGGCCCTCCCTTCTCATACTGACGCTGCTGTGCGGCTGCGGCCCGGCCTCGCCGAGCCCGGTTAGCACCTCTCCCGCGGAGCCCTCTCGGCCTCAGCGGACGCTCGTGATCGGCATCACCAGGGAGCTCCCGTCGCTTTCGACCCGGCCCCCATACGAGGTGATCGCCAATCGGGACCCGACCAGCATGTTCAACGCCGATATCTCTCTCCTCGACGAGAAAGGAGCTCCTGTTCCTTACCTCGTCGAGGCGCTTCCCCGGCTGGGTGCCGATGGCTGGGAGGTGTTCCCGGACGGCCGGATGCAGACGACCTATCACCTACGCCCCAATCTCACCTGGCACGATGGTGCGCCGCTCGGGGCCGAGGATTTCGTGTTCGGTTATCGCGTCTATTCGACCCCGGATGTAGGGCAGGCATTCCAGCCGCCCTTCGTCGCCATGACGGAGGTCGAGGCAGTTGACCCCCGCACACTCGTCATCCGCTGGAAGCGGCCGTATCCGGATGCGGCCCACATGGCCGGCCGAAGTCTGAACTTTCCAGCCCTTCCTCGGCATCTCCTCGAAGGCGTGTTCGCTGGTGAACCGGTGGACAAGTTCGTGTCCCACGCCTACTGGTCCCGAGAATACGTGGGGGCCGGCTCCTACCGGCTCGTCGGCTGGGAACCAGGAGCATTCATCGACGCATCGGCCTTCGATGGACACGCGCTGGGCCGGCCGAAAATCGAGCGTCTCAAGATCAGGTTCATTTCTGATGAGAACACCGCGCTGGCCGCCCTCCTCAGCGGCGAAGTGGATCTGGGTCAAGCCGTGGTCAGCAACTCCCAATCGGTGACGCTGAAGCAGGAATGGGACCTCAGACGGGCCGGCATCGTGTTCTACCAGCCCTCCACCTGGCACGCGCTGGCCCCTCAGTTTCGACCCGGATTTGCTGCGCCCCAGGCCCTCTTGGACGTCCGCGTTCGGAAGGCTCTCGCCCATGCCATCGACCGGCCTGCGCTCAATGACGCCATTACGGGCGGTGTCGCGCTCGAAGCGAACTACATCCTGCCTCCCAGTAGCGCCTGGGGCCCGGAGATTCAGCGGGGCGTTACCAGGTACGGCTACGATCCGCAGCGCTCGGAGCAGCTGATGCGGGAAGCGGGGTTTGCCCGGGGCAGCGATGGCATCTATTCCGGTCCGGCTGAGGGGCTATTCACCGTGGAACTGAAGGGCGGGCAGGGGCAAGGCGCTCAGGAAGCAGCGGCGCTCGCTAGCGGCTGGGAGCAGGCGGGCTTCAAGGTCAACCAGCGTATCATCCCAACCGCCCTCCAATTGGACCCGGAGACCAATAACTCGTACCCGGGGCTATCACTAATTACCGTTTTGGCCGACGAACGTACCGTGATGGGCCTTGTGCCGGGTAACCTTCCGATGCCGGAGAACGGCTGGCGCGGCGGCGCCATCGTTAGCTGGTCCAGTCCGGAACACACGCGCTTGATCGAGCAGTTCAGTTCGACGCTAGATCGGACCCAGCGCGGAGAGCAGCTGGTCCAGATGGTCCGGCTCTT
>DASXTD010000139.1:0-3999 GCA_036505655.1 Chloroflexota bacterium | reverse complement strand
AGGGCGTACTCCGGCCGCCACTGGACGAGTGCCTCGCGGGGGTCGGTGGGAGACCAAAGAATCTCGCCCGCTTTGTTATCGGCCCACTGCTGTTCCAGGTTGATGCCATCGGTTGGATTAATAACGAACGAATCGGAGAAGTGGACGTTGCCTGACAGCAATTGGGCGACGCCAGCCTGGGGATCACTGATGAAGACGATTCTGATCTTGTCAATTTTCGGACGGCCCAGCGCGTAGCCAGCAAAAGCGGCGGTGTCGATATGGTCCCCAGGGACGTACTCCGTTTCTTTGAAGGGGCCCGCGGCGACGTAATCCTGGAGCCAGAACGAGTGCCCTTGAAAGGCCGCCGGGTCCTGGGACGAGACTGCCTGCTCCAGGATGTGCCTGGGCATCGGATAGTAGCCCCCGTTTTCCACGACGGCGTCGGCGTACAGCTGCCTCCAATTGATGACCACCGTGAGGGGGTCGGGGGCCCTGATGCCCTCAATTTGTTTGGTGGGGGTCGTGCCAGAGACGCCCAGATCGGGCTTGGAGTACACCTGGTAGGCGAAGACGAAGTCGTCCGCGGTGAGTGGCTGGCCGTCGTGCCAGGTCAAATTCGGGCGCAATTTGAAGGTCGTAGTCATCTTGCCATCCGGCGTGACAGTCCACGAACCGGTATTAAGCTGGGGGAGACTCTCCGCCAGGTAAGGCTGCGGCTGGTCGTGCTCATCTTTCAGTGACAACCCGGCGTTGAACATGGCGCCGGCCCGAAAGTTGCCAGTTGTCGCACCGAATCCGAACCCTTGTGGGGCCAGAGTGGACGGCTCTCCACGTGCGGCGAATACGATGGTCGGTTGAGTTACTGTCTGCGCGGGAGCACCGGACTGGCTCGTCGGTCCGCTTGCGGTTCCCGGAGCGCAGCCGACCACGAGCAGGGCGAATACGACCATAAAGCCACGAATCAGCCGACTCTTCACGGTTGCGTGCCTCCCAAGCCCTCGTTAACCAATGATACTGGTGAATGAGCCGTAAAAAGGAGCTTTGCGTGGACCATTCCATCACGATGCACTACGTCCAGGAAGCCTGGGACAAGTCGGTGTTGCCCGCCCTCACCGATTACATCGCGATCCCGAACAAGTCGCCCGCGTTCGACCACGACTGGGAAGCCAACGGGCACATGGACTACGCGCTCGGCCTGCTCACCGAGTGGACGAACATGCACCTGCCGTCGGGGGCAGAGCTGGAGATCTTGAGGTTGCCGGGCCGGACGCCGCTCATCTTTATCGACGTCGCCGGCACGGGCGACGACTGTGTGCTCCTGTATGGCCACTTCGATAAACAGCCCGAGTTCACCGGTTGGCGGGAAGGACTCGGCCCCTGGACTCCGGTGCGCGAGGGCGATCGCCTGTATGGGCGGGGCGGGGCGGACGATGGTTATTCGACCTTCGCATCGGTCATCGCCCTGAACGCGCTCCACGAGCAAGACGTCAAGCATGCGCGCTGTGTGGTTCTGATCGAGGGCTGCGAAGAGAGCGGCAGCTTTGATCTGCCCTTCTACCTCGAAGCGCTCGAAGGTCGGATCGGGAAGCCGAGCCTGATCATCTGCCTGGATTCTGGATGCGGCAACTACGATCAATTCTGGGGAACCACGTCGCTCCGCGGGCTCATTTCCGGCAGCCTGCACGTGGACCTGCTGCGCGAGGGCATTCACTCAGGGTATGGCTCCGGTGTCGTCGCCTCCAGCTTTCGGGTAATGCGGCAGATCCTGAGCCGTCTCGAGGATGAACGAACCGGACAGATTCTGCCGCCAGAATTCAACGTGCTGATTCCAGACGAAAGGCGCGAGCAGGCCACCCATTTGGCAGGGATCCTGGGCGCCGAGCTCACGCACAGTTTCCCGTTGCTCCCCGGAGTCGAGCCGGTAACCAAGGATCTCAGTGAGCTCATCCTGAACCGGACCTGGCGGCCTGCACTCTCGATTATCGGTGCCGACGGCCTTCCCGCGATCGAGAGCGCGGGCAACGTCCTCCGGCCGGGCACCGCGGTAAAGATCTCCTTGCGTATCCCGCCCATGTGCGATCCGGACGCGGCAGCGGCTCGGCTCAAGGACTTACTCGAGGCAGACCCGCCCTATGGCGCCCAGGTGCGCTTCGACCTGGAAAGCGCCGCGGCGGGCTGGAGCGCGCCGCCGACTGAGCCCTGGCTGCGAACGGCTGTCGACGCCGCCTCCAGAGCGTTCTTTAGCCGCGAGGCTGCCTACCTGGGCGAGGGCGGCACCATCCCGTTTATGGCGATGCTCGGCGAGAAGTTCCCCCAGGCCCAATTCCTCATTACGGGGGTTCTGGGGCCCGAGTCCAACGCGCACGGTCCCAACGAGTTCCTGCACATTCCGATGGCCAAGAAGCTGACCGCCTCGATCGCGCACGTCATCGCGGACCACTTTTTACGGCCCTAACTACTCTCCGCCACCGCATCGCCGCCCGATTCCGCTCCTTTTTACGTCACTAAATCAGCACAGATGCTTGCCTACTGGTCAGCATCAGGGTATAGAACGGCCACCGTTCGGCTCTGGCAGGCCGTGGCGAGACTACACGGGGGTGGGGTACTTCGGCAGCCAGACGGCTACCGTGTGAAATAGCAGCGGCGCCTGAGGGCGCTTCACGCGTGCCATTGGGGGGAAGAAGCGATGGCAGCAGCCAACATTGCATCAAGTGGTCAACTCAATATTGTCCGCAATCGATGGGTCCAGCTCGTAGTGGGAATCGTTGGCATGGTGATGATTGCCAACCTCCAGTACGGCTGGACCCTGTTCGTTCAACCTATCGACGACAAGTTCCACTGGGGTCGAGCAGCCATCCAGGTCGCCTTTACCACGTTCGTCCTGTTCGAGACCTGGTTAGTACCGTTCGAGGCTTACCTGGTGGACCGCTTTGGTCCGCGGCTGCTGGTGGCAGCGGGCGGGGTTCTGGTAGCGATTGCCTGGGCCATGAACTCGACGGCGGACTCACTTCCCGTTCTCTACGTCGCCGCGGCTTTCGGGGGCATCGGGGCTGGGGTGGTCTATGGAACAGCTGTCGGCGCTGCGCTCAAGTGGTTCCCTGACCATCGAGGCCTCGCGGCCGGACTGACCGCGGCTGGATTCGGAGCCGGATCAGCGGCCACTGTCATTCCGATCTCGAACATGATCAGAGACGCCGGGTACCAATCCGCTTTTCTCAACTTCGGGATCGGCCAGGGGATCGTCGTGATCCTGGCCGCGCTGCTCATGCGCGTCCCCCGACCGGGCGAGGTCCCCGCGAGCGAGCACGTCCTCCAGTCCCACCGCGACTATCATCCGCTCGAGGCGCTCAAGACGCCCATCTTCTGGGTCATGTATCTCATGATGACCATGGTGGCTACCGGCGGTTTGATGGCCACAGCGCAGCTCGCGCCTATCGCAAACGACTTCAAAGTGGCGAACGAGCCGGTCTCGTTGCTGGGCTGGATTACTCTCGCGGCACTGCCATTCGCTCTTTCCATCGACCGCATCGTCAATGGGGTCACGCGGCCGTTCTGGGGATGGGTGAGCGACCATATCGGCCGCGAGCGGACTATGACCTTAGCGTTCGGCCTGGAAGCCGTGGCCATCCTGATTCTTATCTCGACTGCCAGCAACCCGATGATGTTCGTGATCTTCTCGGGGCTGACGTACTTCGGCTGGGGCGAAATCTACTCGCTCTTCCCGGCGACCTCGGGCGACTTGTTCGGCCAGAAATACGCGACAACGAACTACGGATTGCTCTACACGGCTAAGGGTACCGCTTCGCTCCTGGTTCCACTGGGCAATGTGCTCCAGGAGTCCACTGGTAGCTGGATGCCGATCTTCGGCGTGGCCATTGTGTTCGACGTGTTGGCCGCATTCCTAGCAAGCGCCGTGCTCCTGCGCATGCATCGAGCGCACGTCGCTCGGTCCGAGATCCCGACTTCGTCCTTGGCGACAGCGGCCTGAAATAGTAGTGATTCGGCTGGTGGTGGGAG
>DASXTD010000138.1:0-1706 GCA_036505655.1 Chloroflexota bacterium | reverse complement strand
TTCTGTAGGGAACCATTTCGCCCGATTGGTTGTATTGAGATAAGGAAGTCAGGCGCCAGTGTCGAGCCGCGGAACAGGGAGGAAGAAGAATGTGGAGGAAGGTCACGTTGAAATCAAAGGTCCAGCTCATGTGCTGGGTGGCGTTGGCGGCGCTGGTGGCCATGCCGGGAGGCGGAGCGGCCAAGACCACGGACCCAGGTTCGGCGGATGAGGTTCGGGAGCTCGCTGAACGGATGATGGGTCCGCTGCCACTCGGTCCCGGGGCTCAGCCCATCACGGCCCATCTCCTGGTCGGCTCCATCCCCATGGGCCTTCCGGTCGGGATAGCTACACCATCTGGGGGCCGACTGCTGGGAAGCATGGCCCGTTACTCGGGCGAGACGCTGGTCGGCGCGACCGCGCTGTTGGACGTGCCGGGCAGCCCTGCTCAACTCCTGGCTTTCTACGATGAAGACTTAGCCGCTCAGGGCTGGACATCCGCGGGATCTCCACCCACCGGCCTTCAGCCGACCCTGGTCTCGGTGACCCAGAGCTACTGCCGAGGCGATGATCCGGCGTCGCCTTCGGTCAACGTGACGCTGGTTCCCCGATTGGGTGGGCGCTACGACGTCCGCTTCGCCGAGGACACCCTCTTCAGTGTCTGCGGCCGGTTCCAGCAGTTCCCGCCCGGCCTGTTCCGGCTGCTGCCGCCCCTCTACCCACCAACCGGGGTCGAGCTGATGCCCAGCAACCCCCAGCAGCCGCTCGGCGGAGGCAAGCCCGCCCTCCAGACCTCGCAGGGCATTCTGGTGAGCAGCATGGATATCGCCGACGTCGAGCGCCATTTCGGGGAACAGCTGCAAAGCGCCGGCTGGAGCCGCATCGACGGCGGCGTCGCTGGCCCGGCCGCCTGGAGCACCTGGTCGATCCCCGTAGAGGGCCAATGGCTGGGGCTGTTCTTCGTCCTCGACGGTCCGGGCCCTGACCAGCGAACGATTCAGGTCCAAGTCGCGACCGCCTCGGCGCCACCGAGCGTCGCTTCATTTCCTCCTGTGGCCTTCCCGCGATGATAACTACGACTCCTTTAGATCAATCCGGCTCGATTAGAAGTAGGTCTGATTCGCCGGAATCGGAGTGGGTGTCGCTTTGGAGGCTACTGAGGGAATTCCCGATCCCCGCAAGGAGACCTGCCGAGTCAACCGTTGGCCGCATCCTGGAAAGCCGAACGAGCTTGAGTGGCAAAGGTGATTGACGTGCCGTCGATGGAAAGCAGACGGTCCCCAACCTGGATGCCCGCCTGCTCCGCAGTGCCTCCTGGCGCCACGGAAAGTACGTGGACCGTAGCATCCACCACGACGCCCAGCACAGGCCCAACGCATTAGGCCTCTGAATGATCTGGAGCGCAGGCTGCCAGCCCACACAAAACTACGATCCCGAGCGCTGTCAAGGAGAAGTGCCTAGCAACCTTCAACGGTCAGCCTCTGCGTCAGCGGTTGGCTAGCCGTCAGCCGCCATGCTGGAGTCGTTCGTAGAGCGCGTCGAGTCGAGTCCTGCGGCGCCTCTGCACCTCGCAGTGGGCTTCAAAGGCCACGAATCCAAGGATCTCGTCAAAATCCTCGGCGCTGCAGGTTACCTTCACCTGCCGATTGGTTCGCCGCGCCCTGAGCAAAACCGCTTCGGACTCAAAGTCGAGTACCACGATACTGCGCAATAGGCGGTAGTCTTCG
>DASXTD010000137.1:0-9679 GCA_036505655.1 Chloroflexota bacterium | reverse complement strand
CCTCATGGCCATTGGAAAATCCTGAGGTTGGACCCAAAGCACCCGATCGAGCCGCGACTGCCCGGGTCGAACTTCCTCCGTTTGAACGAGCCGTGATGCTAGTGCCGACCCTCGCCGATGCGGTGCGTTCAGGCCTGCTGTCCCAACAGGTAGCTGACCAGTTGGCCAGCCTATCGCCCGACGCGGTTCCGGTCGGTTGCACCGAAGCCGGTTGTGGTTTGGCCTTGAACACGGTCGGCCTGAAGCAACTCACCGATCCAGATGAGGTCCACGCCTGGCGGTTATACCTGAATCAGGGCCGAGCTGTGCGCATCCTGCTTACCGCCCTGACGGTAGACTACGACCTCCACGTCTTCGGCCCGGATGGCCTCCTGTCGGGAGAGGTCGTCAACGACGAACCGGACGATCATGTGGTCGAGCTCGAGGCCCCAGCTGACGGACAGTTCGTGGTCTACGTCAACAGCGGCCGAGGCGATGTAAGCGACCAGGCTTACGCGCTCGCCGTCCTTCCGCTCTAGTTGTACGGTCCTAGTTGCTGGACCGCCCAGTCTGTGAACTGGTTGTCGATCACCGTGGTCAGATCCACCTTCTGTTGCTGGATGCCACGCGCTAGCCAGAAGGTCTGAGACTCCTCCAGGCTCGGTGTGTTGACTTTTCCGTTGGGATCCAGTCCGGGCATCACGATCTTGTCATACAGCGGCCGGCTCTTGACCGTCGTGGCATTGATCAGGATGTCGATGATCTCATCCCGCTTCGCCGCGTTTTTCTTCACAAACGCATCGTTGTAGTCGCGCAGACCCTTCACGTACGCTAGCATGAACCGTCGCGCGACATCGGTCTGCTCAGCCGCGAACTTGGGCGAATACATGATCACCGCCACCTGCTGCCTGGGAACCAGTTCGTCATTCCGCTTCACAATGACGGCGCTCCCAGCCTCGGACGCCTGGGTAGCAAATGGCTCGATGATCTGGGCAGCATCAATGGACCCATTAGCGAAGGCCTGCACCATATCTGGGAAGCCCATGAGGACGATGTTGACATCAGAAAAAGACAGCCCGCCGCTCTTGAGGTAGGCATCGATCGCCACCTCCGGCGTGATCCCCTGACCTGAGTTCGCGAATGGCCTGCCTTTGAGGTCCCCCGGGCCCTTCACGGCGCCGGAGTCTACGAGCTCTTTGCGGATCATCATAGCCTGGAAGCCGAACCCCGGCGTGAGGTTGCCCTTGTCGGCCACAATCTTCACGCTGACCTCGCGGGCGACGGCGTTCATGAGGCCCGCGCTGGGTGCGCCCCCGCCCACATCCAGCTGGCCAATTCCGAGCGGCGCTACCATCTCAGCCGCCGACTGAAAGCGCACCTTGTCCAACTCGATTCCCTGATCACGGAAGTAGCCTTTGGCGTCCGCTATGTAGACCCCGGCGTCGCTAGCGCTGCCGACCTCGCCATAGGTCACCTTACTGATGGTCTGGGGAGGCGAGTTTGCAGGCGCTTGACCGCCCGTTTGCCCGGCATTACTCTGTCCAGCGGGCGCCTGTACGGCCGGCTGCGCCGCTGGCGAGGAGCACGCGAGGGCGGCAAATAGCGCCATCATGAGAGCAGCCAGAACCGGTCGATGCGGCATCGCGCTTCCCCCTGTCTCGTTTGACGGCACCGACGAGTCTGAGACCCGCATGGTGGATCCCGAGACCGCTCCGCTTCGTCTGCCTATCCTAGCAGCTTGCTACCGACCACCCTTTCCACCTTCGCCCCCGAACCATTTCACCAGGAGACGGTCGTAGGTGCCGTTTTCACGCAGCCGAAGCAGAGCTTCGTTCACCACCTTCCGCCAGCGGCTATCCTTAGGGAACTGGATGCCGTACGCTTCTTTGCGGAACACGGGTCCGACCACCTGGACCTTTCCCGTCCCCTCGTGAGATGCGTAGTATTGCAAGACGGGCGCATCGAAAACGATGGCATCCGGGTCGCCCTTCTCCAGCGCCTGGATCGCCTCTTCAACCGAGTTGAATTCAGTGGTATGGATGGCGTTCGCCGAAAGATACCGGGCGGACGTGCTGTTGCGAACGGTCGCCACGATCTTTCCCGGGAGATCCTCGGGCCCCTGAATTTCGCTTCTTAGCTTCTGGACGGTCAACTCCGAGGTCACCGCCGCGGTGAAGATTGCGACGAACAGAACCGCCACAAACATCCAGAATACTGACACGACCCGCGCGACTGCGCTTTTGGGCCACCCCTCGGCCTGTGTGGCTAGCGTCGTCGTTGCCCAGAACGTTGACTCAAAGATACCTGGGAAATAGTTTGGGCTGTTGAGAAAACCATCCGTTCGCTTGCGCTCGAACAACCAGACGATGTGGCCCGCTAGCAAGGCGCCCACGATGACAAAAATGACGAGCGGGAGGAACCGCGCATTGAAAAGGCTGCCAGCGAGGCTGCCCAAGTCCCCGCCTTCGCCCTCCTGCGGAATGAGGATCTGAAGCCCCGCGTCAAACATTGGATGGGAGAAATCCCAGTCGCGCTCGCGCTCTTCGGTGATTGAGATGGCCGCGATGCCGACGTCTGCTTCGTCGTTAAGAGTCGCATCAAGCAGCTCGCGGAGGGTCCCCTTGACAATGAACTCGGTCTGGACGTTGAGCTGCGCCGAGATTTCTTGCCAGAGGTCGATGCTGAAGCCAGTGAGGCGACCGCCCTCCTCGAAAACGAACGGTCTGATGATCCGGGTGGCCACGCGCAGCGACTCCGGTTCGGCATAGCCCGAAGCCGGTATCAAGGCGAGGACAAACAGTACGAGAGTGGGAAGCCACTTCACGGCGAGCATTTTACTAGACGGCCGCGCAGGAGCGGGGGTCGAACCTCTAGCCGGCGAAGTTGAAAAGCGAGCCCGGAGCGAATTCAGTGAAGGAAGCACGGCCGCTCCAGCCAGCAGGCATTAGGCGAGTGTGGAAAACGCTGGAGTCCGAGGGCTGCGAGGCCGGGCTGCGCTGCTCGGGTGAGGACAGCGCTCCCGTCCGATCTTCCAGCAGGTCCCAAGCGCGCGTTCCTAAGTGGCGAGCCAGCTCGGACAGAAACGAACCGGGAGCCAGGGCCTGGTGGTCATCCCAGCGCTCGCTGGTCTGCCCGGCTTCGCGTTGTGACCAGCCTCCGCGTTCCGAAGCTTTGGCCGCTGAAATCTGGCGCAAACCGTATCCCTGCAAACCGCGGGCGACCTACCCGCGAGTGTCTCTGCAGAACTTTTCGGTCTCGCAGGGCGATCTGTTAAGCAGGGAATCGCTGGGGCTTAGATCAATTCACGAAATCCAGTGAGCGGGTCGACGCCGTAGCGACGGCGGAAGGCCTCATGTTGGGTGCGCTCCCAGGGAGTCTCTGGCCCGAGGGTGGCCGACATGCGCTCACGCGTGCGGGCGGCCTCGATGATAGAGATGCCGATCTCCTGCGAGCGGCGGCCGTCTGCAATGGTGCGGCCGACGGGCTTGCCGCTCACGATGGCTTGTTTCAGGCTCAAGAGCTCTGTCGCGCGGCCCACTCCATCGCAGGGCGTGCCCGCGTTCGAATCGGTGCGAATCCATTCCGAGAAGTGATTCGTTTCGACCAGCCGTGGCTCGAGCGCGTAGGCGAAGTTCGCAGGCACCTCCTGCCCGCCGATCATCTGGGTTTCGACGGTCATCGCGAGATCGCGCGGCCTGCCGTCTAGCACCTGATGGAGGCGATTGGTCCCGCCCGCCTCCTCGCTGACGATGTGGCCTTTCGTGCCATTCACGGTGAAGATGCGTGGACGGCCGCCCCTATGCGGACTCGTCCAGGTCGTCACATAGTTGATGTTGGCAATCAGGCCGTTGTCGAAGGTGAGCGCCGCGTCCATCCACGTTTCGCCCTTCCCCGAGTTGGGCACGGCAAACGCTGGATCGAGCCGGGTGCCGCGCTCGATCGCCTCCACATCCACGACATCGGCACCACCAGCATAGGCGCGGAACAGACTGACAATGTGATAGGCACTCTCGTTGTTGGCGGGCCCGTTGAACGCAGATAGATGCACCAGATCCCCAATGGCACCCGCTTCAACGGCTCGGCGATTCAGAAGCTCGACGGGCCGTCGGCCGTAGTTCTCGGCTACCTCGACCACAATTCCGGCGCGCTCCGCCGTCTCGGCCAGCACGTCCATCATGCCGCGCGTCAGGCCCATGGCCGTCTCTACCAGCACGTTCACTCGATGCTGCGCCGCGGCGGCCACTCCCACGTGGTGCAGATCGGGCGGCGTCGCGATCACCACGAAGTCGAGCTGCTCGGAAGCAAAAAGCTCGTGGGCCGATCCGTACCCATGGCCCCCGTAGCGCTCGACGTGCTGCTGAACCGCGGCCGGGTTCGGATCGCAGACCGCCACCAGCTCGAAGTCTTCGGTGAGCTCGGTCAGCGTCGCGGCGTGCTGTGAGCCTCTCCGTCCAGCCCCAATCAGACCCACCCGCAGCACGTCACTCGCCACCGCATCCTCCCAACCTGGAAGCGCTACCTTACCCGAGGCCGAGTGGCTTGTCCATCAAGTGCGCGTCTAGTAGCATCGTGGCACCAGGGAGGGGAACATGCTGAGCCAAGAAACGAACGACCTGCTGACACGAGTCGGCCCGGGAACTCCCTGCGGAGAGATGATGCGCCGCTACTGGCAGCCGGCCGCACTGGTACAAGAGCTGCCGGTAGGAGGCGCGCCCGTACCCATTCGCCTCCTGGGCGAGGACCTCGTCCTTTTCCGCGCTGACCAGGGTGAGCCTGGACTCATTGGGCTACATTGCTCTCACCGGGGGGCCGACCTCAGCTACGGCCGGGTCGAAGACGGCGGCTTGCGCTGCATTTATCACGGCTGGCTCTATGACCGTAAAGGCCGGTGCCTTGAGCAGCCCGGCGAGCCCAGTCAAGAAGGGCTTGCATCCGGATGGGGAGGCTCAAGTGATGATCCCCTCACGGCGGCGGGCCCTGCCCGTTTTCATGAAAAGATCCGCCACACCGCCTACCCGTGCGTCGAAGCCGGCGGCCTGATCCTGACCTACATGGGCCCCGGTAAGCCGCCCCTCGTGCCCGCCTACCCGTTCCTCGAGGCGACCGACGATCGGCGGTTCAACAGCAAGGTCTTCCATGAATGCAACTACCTACAGGCCAACGAGGGCAATATCGATCCCATGCACACGCCGTTTCTCCATCGCGTCGGCGATGCCACCACGTCCATGCCTTACCTCGGGACGGACATCAGAGCCGAGCTCGAAGCCGAGGAGATCGACCACGGCGTGCGTGTCTATACGGCCCACCATGCCGGCGACCGGAACTACGTGCGGGTGACCAACCTGGTGCTGCCTGACCTCTGCGCCTTCTCAGGAGGCAGCAACGATGGCTACACGGTTAACTGGCACGTCCCCATCGACGATGAGCATCACTGGAAGTACGTGATCGTCTTCAAGTCCGTGGAGTCGATGGACCGGGGCGTTGTGCGACGCGAGCGAAATGACGTGCTGCCCGGCTATCGGTTGGAGCAAAACAAGGCGAATCGCTATCTGCAGAACCGTGAAGAGATGCGAACGGAAACGTTCAGCGGCCTCGGCAAAGGCTTTCAGGCCCAGGACCTGTGCGCCACGGAAGGCGAAGGCTTCATCCAGGACCGCACCCAGGAACACCCGGGGTACACGGACCAGGCGGTCCTGCTCGGCCGCCAGGTCTTGATGAAGGCGATTCAGGCCGTGCAAGAGGGCCAGGACCCACCTCATGTCCTGCGGATCAGCCCCGAAGTCCCAACCCTGATTGCCGCCCACACCGTGCTCCCCGCGGGCGTGGATTGGCATCGCTTCTGGGAGCACCCAGCCAACCAGGAGAGCGGCCTCACGGGCCAACCTCAGCCTGCGGAGGCGCCAGCATGAAAATGAAAGTCGCCGAGGTCCTGGTCCGCTATCTCAGACAACAGGGCGTCGAGCACGTCTTCGGCGTGACCGGGCACTCCGTGTTCGACATCACCGATGCGATCTACCAGGAGCCCGGCATCGACTTCCTTCCTTCGCAGATCGAAGTGTCCGCGGGCTACATGGCGAACGGCTATGCGCGCGGCACTCGCGGCCTCAGCATCAGCCTGGTCTCGTCCGGTGCGGGTGCGACCAACGCCATCAGCGGCGCTGCCCAGGCATTCAAAGAGTCCTATCCGGTGCTGATCATCTCGTCCGATATAGACACCGCTTTCTCTGGCAAGGGCGCGTCGTCCTGGCACGAGGTGCCCCAGCAGGAGATGTTCCAGCCGATTACGAAACTGAGCGTGACCCTTCGCAAGGCCGAGGACACACTCGAAGTCCTACAGGATGCCGTCCGCGCGGCCTCCACCGGACGCTACGGGCCCGTATATCTCGGTGTGCCGCGCGACGTCCAAGTGGAAGAGATTGAGGTCCCCGACGGATCCTGGAGAGACGACCCTCCCGCTGCGCATGCCCCCGACCGCCATCACATCCAGCAAGCCGCCGATCTTCTCGCCCACGCGGCCGCCCCCACCATCATTGCCGGGGGTGGCGTTCACTGGGCCCGTTGCGAACCCGAGATCATCGAGTTGGCCGAACTGCTGCATGCGCCCATCGGAGTCACACCTTCTCAGAAAGGGCTGATATCCGAAGAGCATCCGCTCGCGCTCGGCGTCCTGGGCAGCGGCTCCGCGCCTTTCGCTAATGCCTACTGCCAGGACGCGGACGTTATTCTCGCGGTGGGCGCCACGTTCAGCGAGCCGCTCACACTGGGCTACGGCCATCGCGTGATTCCGGAGGGTGCCAAAGTCATTCACATCGACATCGACTCTGGCGAAATCGGCAAGTCTTATCCGGCCGAGGTGGGTATCGCCGGCGATGCCAAACCGGCCCTCCACGCGCTGATCAACCGTCTCAAAGCGGCCGATCATGGGGCGCCGCCCTCAGACCGAATCGCGCGGATGCAGAAGGAGAAAGCCGCCTGGCGAGCGAACCAGGCAAAGGAGGGTCAGGCCGCGGACGGACCGATCAATCAGTGGCAGCTCTACGGCGCGCTCCGGGAAGCCATCGATGAGGACGCGATTGTGGTTGCCGAGGGCGGCACCCAGGAGCTTGTGCACCGGTTCGTGGCCACGGCGCCTGTGTACCATGGCGGCGAGTTTCGGGCTATCGGCCACGGCCTCGGGACTGCTCTAGGGGCGAAATGCGCGTTTCCGGATCGCCAGGTCGTCTGTATGAGCGGCGACGGCTCGTTCATGATGGAGCTGCAGGAGCTCTCTACCGCGGTGCGTGCGCAGCTTCCTATCGTGTGCGTGGTGGTCCACAACGACGCCTACGGCAACATGAAGCGCGACCAGGTTCATTCGTACGGCGGCCGGGTGATCGGCACCGAGTTGCACATTCCCGATCTCGTGAAGCTGGCCGATGCGTTTGGCGTTTACGGTGCTCGGGTGGAGCGCTCCGCCGATCTGGCTCCTGCCATCCGCACGGCCCTGGCCGCGAATCGCCCTGCCCTCATCGACGCCGTCTGCCCTATAGAGCCACGGGCGTAGCGGCTACAAGCGCGCTAGTGCATCCACCACCGCTACTGCTCGGCGAAGCGACTGTGCTGCTATGTCGGCCAAATCGTCCACTTCATCGTCGTAATCGCAGCGATTGCGGTCTACTCGCAGACGCTGCAAGCGGGCCCCGATATCCTGGCGCTCAATGCCCACCCCTTCTTCAAACCGATGAGCAACAACCAGATGCGCGTTGCCACGGAGAGGAACCTTGACCCCATCGATATCGCGGAGTCGATTACGCGCGAGCGAGAAAGCGGCGTAGTAGGCCCGGCTGACCGCGATGCGCAAAAGAGCCTCTCTCCGCGCCGACGCCTCAGTGGCTGCCGCACCATAGAGATCTTCGGCGACCCGGAGGAACTCGACCCAATCGAAAGTCAATCAGTGAGCCAGATCAATGATGAGCAAACCGTTGGCCCTTCGGACGTTGTATAGCCACCAGCTCTTATCAAACTTATCCAGCACCTCGAATGCTTCCCGACGGGGCAGGCTGCTCCTGATCCCCATGAAGAGCTGGCCATCGTCTTCGTATTCGGGATCGTAGACGACTTCGAGTGTGGCACTGGCATCGGGGAAGAAATGTGGAAGCTGATCTGCAGCGTCTGCGATCAAGTCCGCGAGGCCTGCTTCTCTGCCTAGCACCCGAGTGACGTCATCGGCATCCCGCACTTCCAGCTGATGCCGATTGGCCAGGACGGCCAAACGAGCTGGCAGGGCGGCACGAGGCCTGGTTCGGTAGGCAATGGCCGCTGCATCGCGCAATCCCGCCTTTTCCAGGTCGGCCTGATCCATGAGCTCTTCAGGCGCCACGCCCAACGCATCGGCTAGCTTGCGCACCGTGCCGGGCAACGGCTGATCGACGCCCCCCTCCAGGCGGGCGACCGTCACGCGGTTCACGCCCGCCCGCTCAGCCAGGTCCTGCTGAGTGAGAGCCCGACGCTCTCTAATGTTCTTCAGGCGATATAGCTTTACCATAGGTCAATGATACACCAAAGCGACATGCAGGATACACCGGGGTCGCGCTTTCCTTTGGCAGCACCGTCCGGGCGACCCGATGGTGAGCGACAAGTACCTGGCGCCAGATCGCCGCTGAAAGGCGGATTCAGGAGCCGCGATTAATGGGTCGCGGCGGCGAACTCCGGATTCAGGCTGACGATGTGGCCTGATTTGGCGACCGGCGGTAGGCCCTGGCCTATCGTTGCCCAGTGGTCGCCTTCGTCTTCACTGAAGAAGACCTCGCCGTCCGTGGTACCTGCGATCAGGGAGTATCCGCCCGGATACGAGTTGAGCGTCATGGCCTCGATGTTCGCGCGCGATTCTAGCGGCAGGCCACCTTCCAGGTACTCCCAGCTCTCGCCGGCGTCGCGAGTGCGTGCCACCCGTGGATACGCAGCGTGGGTCGAGCGCCACTGGCCAGGGTTGAGCTTCGCGCCCGCGGTGAACATCACATTCGGATTCTCAGGCAGGATGGTGAGCGCATCCGGATAGCCGATCCGGCCCTCCGGAAGCACATAGTTCTCCCAGCGGTCACCTCCGTTGGAGCTGTGGAACAAGCCCTTGCCCGTTGCCATGTACACGTCGCCCGGCCTCGAAGGCGTGATGAGCAGCCGGTGCACATCGGTATCGAAGTCTGGGCTGTTTAGCTCTTTCCAGGTCTTGCCACCGTCCGTGGTCTTGAAAGCGCCGCCCACCTCGACCCCGACGAAGAAGGTCTCCGGGTCGCGCGGGTCGAAGGCGATTGTCTTCACATGGCCCAAGTGGGGCTCGCCGGGGAAGGTCCAGTCCTTCACGCTTGGGACGTCGCGCAGGCTGGGGTGGTTCTTCCAGGTGTTGCCGAAGTCAGTGCTCAGCCACAGATGGGCCGGCTCGGTGCCCGCGTAGATGCGCACCTCGTCACCAACCAGATTGCAGTTCAGGCCGTAAAAGTTGTCGTAGCCGATTCCGGCGTCCCGGCGCTCCCAGGTATCACCACCGTCCTCGCTCGCCCATAACCCCGAGCCGTGAGTCCCCGCGAAGATGACGCCCCTGGTGGGCTCGATCGCAATGGAAGCGATGTGCTTGCCTTCCAGCATGCGCCCGGCCTGTCGCCAGGACGCACCCGGTCCCGAGCGAGTGAACGAGTAAATCCCGCTGGCTGTAGCGATCAGGACT
>DASXTD010000136.1:0-1607 GCA_036505655.1 Chloroflexota bacterium | reverse complement strand
CGGCGGTTAGGAATCGGGCGCGCCAACGCTGGACGGTGGTCCGACTCATCCGCTCCTGGCGCGCCAGTGCGCGACTGCCCAACCCAGCGGCACTGCCCAGGATCACACGCGCCCGGCGCGCCAGACGTTGTTGCGCGGTGCCAGCGCGCACCCAGGCGGTCAACTGGCGAACGTCAGTAGCGGTCAATTCAAGTGTGGCGGCAGGTCCAGACATTGAGCATCTCCTGGACCGCCGACCGTAGCCGGCTGCCGGATGCCGCCGGTAGGTCTCGGTCGACTGAACTGTCAAGTCGACGCTTCCGGCGGCTCACCGGTCTGTGGCACACTGCCGGGCATGCCCCCAGCCAAGCGCCACCCAGAGGTGCCCTGGCTGACGCTCGAACCGACCGTCCAGGCGTTGCTGGACCAAGGCGAGGCGACGTGTGGCCTCACTGCCAGGACGCGCGGCCAGCATCTCATCGTGAGCCGGCTGGATGAGATTGGTCCCGACCCGCGCTTCCGAGTCACTCCACTCGGAGACGGCCGGTACGGCTTGTCACTGTACGAGCGCAATCGCTGGCAGCCGTTGCCTTACGAAGGTGGGCTGCACGAGCTGGTTGCCGTGATGAACACCGACCTCGCCGCCTGGGCTGCTGAGTGGCCCTCACCACCCTTGCCATAGGGCCACGAACTTAGGGAACTCACCACTTAGGTTCGCCTTGAGGCACCCAGAGGATCTCTCAGACACAAGGTCCTGCAGTGCAGGGCTGTGTCCAACCGCGCGCCGATTGCGGAGACAGATGCGAAATTGTGTTCTAGCTTCGAAGAACACATGGCAGGCCGCCCGGCGCGCAGGGACACCCACCGGGCACCGACACGTTTGGATTCAACGCCTAGTGGTGGCCGCGATCGGCGGTTTCCTCGACAGCTTCTTGGGAGCGTGGTTGGCAACCCCGGATGTGTTCTTGAAAGCGTGGTCGGCCAAACCCAGGAGGCGCTGCTGAGCGACGAGTGCATCTTGCACGCGACGCTCGGCTTCAACCTGCTCGGTGACGGTCTGCGCGACTACTTCCACCCCGCGCATACCCGTTGACTGGAGACGCGCTACAACAGCGACCTGGATCGGAGGTTCAGCTATGGTGACCCAGGCGCGAACTGGCGTGCCAGCATCGGCTCGGATTGATCCTGAGCAATTCGTCGAGGACGGCTACGTGATCGTGCGAAACATCATCCCGCCCGATCAGCTGGACTCGCTCCGGGCTGGCTTCGAGATGCAGTTCGAGAAGCAGCGCCAGATCGAGGCCGCCCGACGCAAGCTGGGCGATCCGCCCGCGAACTGGTGGGAGAACAGCCGCCAGCGGCGGGTCTTCCCGGAGGAGACGGTCGACAAGTTGAGCGCTTACGTGGTCGACTTCCTGCTCGGAGCGCCCCAGGAGATCAGCCGCCAGGTGATGCGTGCGCCGCGCGCCTCGCTCTTCATCTTCAACTCGCTGAACAACCCGGTGCGCGAGACAGGTGCGGACCCTGGCATCGCGACCCGAACTCGGCCCTTGTGAGTCCGCTCGAGGGGCTGATCAACGACCTGGTCGAGAACGGCGCACCGGCCCATGTGCAGTGAAACGTCCCGC
>DASXTD010000135.1:0-5780 GCA_036505655.1 Chloroflexota bacterium | reverse complement strand
CTCGTCCGTGCGCTGAGCGATCCGGTCGCGGCCCCACCCGAGCAATGCTGGTACGGTGGCGACATTTTCGGCCACGGTTCGGTGGGGGAAGAGCCCGACCTGCTGGATCACGTAGCCGATGTGCCGCCGCAGCCGCGTGGGATCGACCGTGCTCACGTCCTGGTCTCCCAGCAGCACGTGCCCGCTGGTCGGCTCCTCGAGGCGGTTGACCATCTTCAACGAGGTGGTCTTCCCACACCCGCTCGGTCCGACCAGCACGCAGATCTCGCCGGCAGGAACCGTCAGCGATAGGTCTTGCACAGCTGGCGTCCCCGGCCCGTATTGCTTGGTGACGTGCCGGAACTCGACCGCCGCCCCGGTGCCCTCTGGCCCCCTCCCCCTCGACGGGGGAGGGGTAGGGTGGGGGTGATCCATCGCCTACGGAGCGACCGCGATCACGTCCAGCACGAAGTGTGCCCCCTGACCCGGCTGGGCATTCGCATCCGCCACCTGCATGGCGGAGCGAGCGGGTGGATTCTCCGGCCAGTACTCCATCCAGACCTCGTGGAAGGCCGCCCGGTACTTCAAATCATGGAGGTAGAGCGTCACCCTTACGACGTCCTTGAGACCCGCGCCCTGCGCCTCCAGGAGCTTCTTCATCCCCTCGAAGGCGTTGCGGGCTTGCTGCTTGGTGTCATCCGGGAAACCATCGGGGCCGCGCCCGCGAATAGCGGAAAGAAAGAGAAAACCGTTCGCCTTGATGCCAGGGACCATTCCCGGTCCGTGTCCGCCACCCTCTGCCGGATGCATGACCTCACGTGCCATCGATCTCTCCCCTTGCCTGTTTGATCGGGGCGAACCCCTTGTGCCCGCAGGCGTCGCGTTGACGGACGCGCTGGGCGGTGCTAGTGTAGCCGACGGAACGCAGCCATGCTTCGACTCTTCCATCGCACGAGGTGGCGCGTCATTCGCGAGACTTTGGGTTCTTCTCGGCCATGGCCCGAGCGCAAAATTTGGAGGCACCGCATGACGATCGACCCCGCAAGCCTGGTGGATGCGGAGGGTCGGCCCGTCGACGACAAGCTGTTCGACGACTACGAGGTTTACACCCTCGAGCTGCAGCGAATCTTCACTCGCTGCTGGCTATTCCTCGGCCATGAGAGCCAGATCCCCGAGCCGGGCGATTTCGTGCAATCCCGCCTGGGCTACCAACCCATGATCCTCGCCCGGAATGCTGAGGGCGAAATTCGCGCCTACAGAAACTACTGCCGCCATCGCGGCTATCGCGTCTGCCATGAGGACAAGGGTCACGGCACTCAGTTCATGTGCGACCTGCATGGGTGGACATACGACCTCGATGGTAGGCTGACCGGCGCGTATGGGTACGACGAGCCCTCCTTCACCGACCTGGACCAGCACCAGTGGGGTCTGATTCCAGTCGCACAGGTGGTGACCTACAAGGGTCTCATCTTCGGCACCTACGATCCGGAGGCAGTCCCATTCGAGCAGTACCTGGGGGGAAATCGTCCCGCCCTCGATCGAATGCTCGATCAGCTTCCCAGTGGGACCAACTTCGCCGGCGCCGTCTTCAAATGGACCATCAAGACTAACTGGAAGATAGGCGCCGACACCGTCCGGGCCGCGGATTTCATGCTCTTTCCCAATGCCTCCTACAGCAGCGCCTCCAGGATTCTTCATTTCTGGCATCCAACAGGTCCCGGCACTACCGAAGTCTGCGCTTATCTGATGGTGGGTAAGGACACGTCTGAGGAAGTGCAGCGGGAAATGATCGCCCACGACCCCCCACTCAACTACGCGATGGGTTTCTCGCGCGATCCCTGGGTCGATGACGGCGACGACACCCCCGAGCCCGATCGAGTCCGGGATGATCCCAACCAGCGCGCGTTCTACCGCCGCTGGGTCGAGCTCATGTCACGAGACAATAATCAATGAGCGTAGCGGCGAGCGGAGCGGTCTCGGACAAGAACCTGGAGGCGGCTACCGAATGGCGGCCGTCAAATAGATGATCGACGTATCGAACTTGGTGGACTCGGAGAACGGCCTGGTCAGCCGCCGTCTGTTCGCGGATGCAGAGGTTTACGACCTCGAGCTGCAGCGCATCTTCTCCCGCTGTTGGCTATTCCTCGGCCACGAGAGCCAGATCGCCCGGCCAGGCGACTTCGTGCAGACCCGCATGGGCAACGAGCCGGTCATCCTCACTCGAAACGCCCTGGGCGAGATTCGCGCGTTCATCAATACCTGTCGACACCGTGGCAATAGGGTCTGCCGGGTCGACCAGGGCCGCACCTCCCGTTTCATGTGCGCCTACCACGGCTGGACCTACGATCTTGATGGCAAGCTGGTCAGCGTCCCCGGGTTCGAGGACCGCTATTACTCGGAGCTCGACCGCGACCAATGGGGCCTGATTCCGGTCACGCAGCTGGCCACCTACAAAGGGCTGATCTTTGGCAGCTTCGACGCAGACGCCGTGCCACTCGAGGAGTACCTGGGCGAAGCGCGCTGGGCGCTCGACTACGTCCTGGATCAGCGCGCCGGCGGCACTGAAGTCGTAGGTGGCGTCTTCAAGTGGATCATCAAGAGCAACTGGAAGCTGGGCGCCGACAACATCATGGGAGACAACTACCACGGCGGCGTTACCCACAAGTCAGCCACCATGGTCGGCCACCAAACCGGCCAGCGCTTCGTTCGCGAGCAGGTACCCAATGGCGTCCAGCCCGAGGGTGCCTTCGGCCACGAGGGCGTCCCTTCCTTTTCCTTCGATGACCCAGCGGGGCAATCAGCTTCGAGGGGGAGCTCCGACCCTATTGCCCCTACGGCAGCGGGCCCTGCCCGTGAACGTGATCCACGTACCAGGTTAGGCTTCACAGCGCCTTTGGATTGGGGCCATGGTTTGATGTGCGATCTGGTGCCCGAAGGGCAGGCCCGCGTTCGCAGCGGCGACGCCATCGGCGACTACTACCGAAGCACCCTGCCTGAGATGCGCGCGCGGCTGGGCGACTTGCGCGCCCGCGTTTGGAAGGTGAACTTCACCGTCTTCCCCAACGCCTCGTTCACCACCGGCTCCAACATGCTCCATGTCTGGCACCCGCTCGGTCCCAACGCTACGGAGGTCTGGCTCTACGTCATAGTCGACAAAGAAGCACCCGAAGACGTGAAGCAGCAGATCCGCCGTCTCTCTCAGCGCCACTTCTCGCCTGCTGGCATGTTCGAGCAGGACGATATGGACAACTGGGAGCAGAGCACCGAGGCGGCGGGAGGCATGATCGCTCGCGATTACCCGCTGCACTACGCGATGGGCCTCGGCCACGAGCCCTGGGCCGGCGAAGGCGAGGTCAGCCGCCGCATGGACACGATCATGGATGAGTCCAACCAGCGCGCCTTCTACCGCGGCTGGGCGGAGTTCATGTCCGGCAAGAGTTGGGACACCCTTCGGCAGGATAGGCAGGATGCGCCCGCAAACTTCGGCCCCTGAGCGGCGATCCATGGTCAGCGCAGAGCTACAGCACGAAGTCGAGCAGTTCCTCTACGCCGAGGCCTCGCTCCTCGACGAGCATCGCTTCCGCGACTGGCTCGACCTGTGGACCCAGGACGCTCACTACTGGATGCCGCTGCGCATCACCGTCGGTGCTGATCAAACCGGCCAGGAGTGGACGCAGGCGCACGAGAATTCCTACTTCGACGACGACAAGCCGATGCTCGAGCAGCGTGTGGCCAAGCTGGAAACCGGCTTTGCCTGGTCGGAAGATCCGCCGTCGCGCACCCGTCGGCTCCTTTCCAACGTGCGCGTCCGCGAGGAGGGCCCCGGCCAGATCATCGCGTCCTGCAACTTCATCGTCTACCGCAACCGCCTGGCTACCGATGAAGACTGGTGGGTCGGACGCCGCGAGGACACATTGCGTCAAGATGATGGCGAGTGGAAGATTTCCGAGCGCAAAATCTTCCTCGATCAGACCACCTTGAAGTCCAAGAACCTCAGCAACTTTTTCTGAATTCCCTCCCCCCTCGCGGGGGAGGGTCAGGGAGAGGGGCAGAAGGAAAGGGATAGCCATGAGCAAGATCGTCGCTGGACTCGCTTCATCACACGCCTACGCCTTCCTCGCCCCCGAGCAATGGGACGAGCGCCGAAAGTTCACTCGCGCCAACTATGCGCGCCGATACGGCTCCGAGCCCCCGGACCGCCCTGAGATTGACGAGGAAACGCTGGAGGACAACCAGGCTCGATTCCAGGCCATTCGCGGCGGCTTCGCGACCTTGCGTTCGGAGTTCGACCGCCTCCAGCCCGACGCCTGGATCTTGATCGGCGACGATCAGGATGAGAACTATCGGGAGAACAACCTGCCCCAGTTCGCCATCTACACTGGCGACGAGTTCGTCACGGGCGGGCGCGGCGAGCAGATCGGCCAGCACTACACTTGCGACGCCGAACTATCCAGAGCTCTACTCGAGGGCTGCGTCGAGAACGGATTCGATCTGGCCTCGTCGAAGACCTTTCCCAACGGCCTCATCTCGCACGCCCATCGCGACGTCATGCGCTTCCTCGATCCGCAGGGAAAAGTCCCGATGGTGCCGATCTTCGTCAACGCCATCCACGTGCCGGCGCCCTCGCCGCGCCGCTGCTTTGAGTTCGGCCAGATCCTTCGCGAGACCATCGAAGCCCAGCCCGACAACAAGCGGGTGGCTGTCTACGCCTCTGGCGGATGGTCGCATTTCACCGCGGGCTATCCCTACGAGCACCTGGAAGGTCCCCACCCGGTCGGGTACATCGCGGCGGATTTCGACCAGAAGCTCGCTACCCTGGTCTCTGCTGGCCGATTGTCGGAGGTGACCCAGCTCAGCTCGAGCGATCTGCTCAACAACGGCGATATCGAGTTCCGGCAGTGGATCGTAATGCTGGGCATGCTGGGCGACGCCCCCCCGGATCAGTTCGCCTACCAGCCATTCTTCCGCGGCGTCATGGGCATGGCCGTCGGCTATTGGAACCTCGAAAACTCCACCAAGGCCGTGGCTACCTCAGGACGTTAGCAATCCGTTCCGCAGAATCTCATCTGGGATTTTCTTCAGCGGGAGTAGAATTGCCCAGCGCAATGCGCTTGGTGAGATGGCCGCTATCGGCTGGCGGGACGCCGAGCGTGTGCGCCCATGTGCGGATGGGTTGTTGACATGGCTATCTCGGAGAAGCTGACCCTAGAACAGTTCCTGGCCCTACCGGAGGAAGAGGTCTCTCTCGAGTACGAAGACGGAAGGGTAACGCAGAAAGTGTCGCCACAGGGAAAACATAGCGTCGTCCAGGCGACCGTGGTGGACCGCTTCAATCGGATTGCGGCCCCGAGCAAGCTTGCGATGGCGTTCCCGGAGCTGCGTACCACCTATGCTGGGTACTCCAGAGTCCCCGACGTGAGCGTGTATGTATGGCCGCGCATCACCCGCGACGCGTCCGGCGAGGTGGCGAATGAGTTCCGGGAGCCCCCAGATATCGTGGTGGAAATTGTCTCCCCCGGCCAGAGGGTCAATGCACTGGTGCGCCGTTGCCTCTGGTACGTCGAGCACGGAGTGCGGGCGGCGATACTCCTCGACCCGGCCGATCACTCGGCGCTCCTGTTTCATCCGGACCACACCACCACCCCCCTGCATGGCCCGGACCGGATCGACCTCCAGGAAATCATCCCTGGGCTGGTCCTCACGGCCCATGACTTGTTCGCGTCCCTGCGGCTCGAGTAAGGCCTGTTTTCCCAGACACCGCCGATCAGCGCAGTATCGGATACTGGCCGTGAGACCCCTGG
>DASXTD010000134.1:0-6787 GCA_036505655.1 Chloroflexota bacterium | reverse complement strand
GCGTCGAAGACCGACATATGGGCGATCATCTCGGTGTTGGGGAACTTGATCTGGAGATGGTGGCCGCCCGCGCCTCGGTGCTGATACTGGGCCAGCTTGTCCCAGGCTTGCAGGTCCGGGAAGAAGTTACCGATCCAGAGGTAGGGATCGTCGTGTTCGCCGATCATTCGGCTTACGGTGGCTTCGGCGTAGACCTCCTTCGCCTCTACAGGATCTACATAGGGATTATTGAAAAAGAACCAGGGACTGTTACTACCGGACATCGCAAGGGGCAGGTAGTTGAAATGCATGAGCCGCACCGGCCTATCGCCGTGCGCATTTCCGAGCTGCGCCCAGTGATGTCGCGGAATCATGAACAGGCTGCGTGGGCCCCACTCGAAGCTGTGCTTGAGCTCGTTCTCCATCGGCCAGACGGTTCCCAAACCATTACCCTCTAGCACGTACACTGCCTCATCGAATCCCAGCCGCAGCGGTGGCAAGGTCTGGCCCGGAGCGATCTCGGTGACCCGGGTCTCGCAGACGCCTCGCATGCCGTCCAGCTGGACAAACGCTGCATTGCATTCGCGCTCTCGCCAGAATCCCAGCTCGACCGTACGCAAATCCTCGATGTAATACCCGCGGTGGATGGGAATGCCGATCGATTCCATCCATCGATCATGGGTGATCGTGCCGCCATATTCGCTGGCGTCAATCTCGGCCAATGTCACGCTTTGCGTCATCTTCGAGGCTCCTCTTTTTCGGCAAAGTCGAATAGTGTTCTTGTGGTTGCAGGATACCCACACTGGGCAGAGCCGCACAAAGCACCGCGGCCATGGGTTACTCACGGTGAAGTCGAGGGAGTAAAGTAGCGAGAAGACGAGTAGCGGAGCGGCCTCAGGGTTGAGCATCCGAGTCTAACCCGAGAACCGGCCGTTGAAGGAGGGAAAGCGATGCCGAAAATCCGCCATATTGCATATCGCGCCGAAGACGTCGATTCGATGGCGAACTTTTTCGTGAGTGCCTTCGAAATGGAGATCGTGGAGCGCCGCACCAACGGCGCCATCGACGTGTCGGATGGCACGATCAATATTACCGTGCTGCCGATGAACACGGGGCGTGTGCACGACGTACCGGTGCGGCCGGGGATCGAGCACATCGGGTTCAGCACGCTGGATGACACTACCGCCAAGCAGCGGGTTACCGCGGCCGGCGGCAAGGAGCTGCAGACCATCAACATGGAGGGAGCCCACTTCGAGGTGAAGTTCCAGGGCCCCGAGGGTATCGTGGTGGACATCGGTAGCTGGGCCGGCACCGCCCCTGTCGAGGAGCCTGCTACGGCAGCCAGATAGCCAGGAGGCCGTCATTGCAAGGAGCCCTTTGACTCGTTCAGGACAGGCCGCGACGTGTGAATCCGCGCGAGGCTACGGATCCTCACGCCTTCGGCTCAGGATGACTTTAAAGGCCTACAACAGTCGGTCGCGGGTGCCTTCCACGAAATGAACCAGGGCATCCAGTCCATGCGACCAGAAAATCGTCAGTCCCCGCTGCTGGGCCTGTTCCAGGTTGGCGAGCTTGAATACGCCGGCTAGCAAGGCCGCCGGCACGGTCTGAACGGAGCCGAAATCGTGGAGCCACTGCCCCGCCTTGACCGCCGCGTCGTTGTTCAAGCGCTTGACCGAGTTCACGTACGAGTTGCTGACCTTGCACTCCATCGGCATGGCGCGCCCGTCCCACAGCCGTATCACGAGATCGGCCTTTCGACCGGCGAACACCGACTCGCCGCAAAACTCGCCCCGCGCCGGCGCGTCGTCCAGGTTGGCAATCGTCCGCCGCGGCATCTCCCTCAGACCGGCCCCTCGCAGCGCGTCGGCGACGGCGGTTTCTTGCGTCACGTTGGACTCTGCTCGTCGCTCCGCCACCACACGATTGGAAGCGATCAGCGCCGCCGATGCCAGGACCGCCGCCGATCGCTCAGCATCAGTTGGATCCCGCCGTTGAAGCACCCAGGGAAATCGATTCCCATCCAGCCCCAGCAGCACGGTGTCCATGATCTTGTGGGCCAAGGCGTTATCGGCGCGGATCCGGGCCGGCGCCAGACTCGCCTCGGACAACACTCGCAGGTCATCCATAGAGATAGGTGGACTGGCCAGATAGCGGGCAGCGTCCAGTAGTACTGGCTCGGACAACACTTCCGCGGCCACATTGGAGATCGCAGTCAAGTCATCCGTCATTTGGAGCAGCCGCTCGACCGCGCACCGGTACTTGTCGAACGCCTGGAGATATGCCTCGAGCGGCTCCTTCATACGCTGACGACGAAACAGCTCCAGCGACGCCAGGCGGTCAGCCTCAAGTTGATCCGCGGTCCAGATCGGTCCGGCCTGAGGCATTAGCCTAGTAGCTGCGGCAGATCGGGCACGGGCAGGCGCTCCATCTCCTTCGGCTCGAACTTGGTGAGCCCGCCCGCGTAGGTTCTTCCTTGAGAAACCACAGTTGACGTGCGCAGGGCTTGGGCCAGGCGATCGAGTGCCTGATCGGCGAGCGGCTGCCTCGGGTAAAGGCCGTGCGCGATGTTGATATGGCGCGCGCCTACCAGGTTGCGTACAAAGGCAGGGGGCTTTCGCGCCATATAAGTCGCCAGGATTGGAGCTGGCGCGCGGAGACCAACCGACCACCAGGCCTTACGGTTCGACGCAATGTACCCTTCGGCTGCGCCGCTGCTCTTCGCTTCGCGGAGGAAGCGCTCGACAGCTCGCCGGGCGTCTTGGTCCAGCTCATCCAGGTCCCGCGGGAGGTCGATCACTCGGCGCAGCAGCTCGGTGCTACCCAGACTCTCACCAGCCTCGAACAGCTCCCTGGCCCTCGTGATGGTCGGAACCAGGACAGATTCTGGCAAGCGGTGATCGTCGGGCTTCGTGATCCAGACCGCGTTGCGTCCGGTCACGGTGCCTCGATGTACCTGACACAGCTCACCAAGCTCCACGTAGCCGGCGGGCGGTTTCTCGGTATGGCGGACGAAAACCGTCCAGCGGCTGGCTGCCGCGAGACGCTCGCGCTCGATTGGCTCCCCGCCATCGAGGTGCTCGATGTCTGCCAGACTGGCCACGGAGCGTACGCGGACGGCGTCTGGCGCCTGCCCCACTCGGAAGCAGGTAATAACCGCCGTCGTCGCGGCATTACCGAATGGCCGCACCGTCGGCTCCAGGACGTGTACCGACTGGCCGCCCAGACCATCCAATAGGAGCTTGCGCACGATAGACCCGTAGTTGACGTCCAGCCACTCCCCGCTGGTCACGAAACACCCAATATCCTCGGACCGAGCGGCAAGCACAGTCGCCAGGAAAAAGTACGCGTGGAGGCCAGCCAGCCCCGACATCGGTACGTTGGCGCGTCTCGCCGCCTGCTGCGCCCACGCTTTGAGCTGCGGCGTCAGGTCATGGTGTCGGACATAGGGTGGATTGCCGATATAGGCGGTTCTCCCATCGATCGGATCCAGCCGCGCTGACGTGAAGTCCGCCTGCTTAACAATGGCTTGACGTCGACCCAGGACCGCCAGACCAGCTCGCGTCATGAGAGTCGCCATTGGATCCAGATCGATCGCGACGATGGGCGTGCTTGGATCTCGACGGGCGATCTCAAGCGTGAAACGTCCACTACCCGCGCCGGCGTCGACTACCCGCGCTGGGCCTTCGCCCAGGACCCAGTCAACCATAGGGCGTACGATATCCGGCGGGGTGTATACAGCCCCGGTCAGCCGTCTAACCGCCGAAGTGCGCAACGAACAATACGCATCTCCAAGCGGATCGACCCCTGAGACAATGGCCTTTCGGAACACATCCAGAGACTCGGCCCGCGTCGGTTCGCCGGACGCCTGGGCCAGAAGAGCCTGCTCTTTGGCGGAAACAGGCCCACCGAAGTCAGGAGCGCCCAGATCACGGGCCACCCGAATCAAGCTCGCCTCGCTTTCGATCAATGGCATTGGCTCACTGATATCAAAAACAGCACGTCAGTCGGCCGATCCTTCGGCCACGCGGCTGGCCCCGTTGACACGAACCAACCTTCTTGCCTCCACTCCATTGAACAAGCGTTCTATTCTAGACGCCGACTAGCCCGGGAACCAGTGCGCGAGGAGCAGAACCTCCAGGCCCACCATACATGCGATTAAAAGCGCATAAGGCAAGGCGCGGCGGGTGATGGCCGCCTCAGACCCACGAAGGCCGGCCATGTGGGCCCCAATTACCGCCTTGTCCGGAGACACGCCAGCACCGATCGAGCCGCCCACCGACTGCGCCGCGGCGATCAGCGCCGGACTCAGCCCGAGCGCGGCGGCCGTCTCCACCTGCAGCACTCCCATAGCCACGTTCGAGCTGGTGTTGCTGCCGGTCATCAGCGCACCCAGTACTCCCAGGAGGGGCGACAGGAACGGGAACGTCGGGCCAACCAGGTCGCGCAAGCCGAGTGCCAGGCTGCCGATCATTCCGGCGTCGGCCATGATGAGAGCCATCATCACCATGAACAGCACCGTGACGCTGAGCGCGCCCGCCCTCTGATACACGGCGGCCAGCGAATGACCCAACGTTCCCGCGCGCCACTGACCACGGGCGCGGTACCACAGCGCCGTGATGAAGATCGCCACCGCGATAATGGCGGCCGGATGCTGGAAAACACGCAGACGGGGATACGTCGTCTCCGCCAGCGCCCCGTACGCTAATGCCGTGGTCGTGCTAGGCAGATCGACGCCCAGCACGACCGAGCGAGCAAGAGGCGCCAGCGGCCCCGCTTGTGCGACGAACGTCAGGGCGATCAGCAGGTAGTACGGAAGCAGCGCCAGGTGGATGTTCATCTCCGGGACGGAAAAGCTGGCGGTATCGTCAGAGCCCATCGCAGGCCGAAGCACGCGGCCAATGAGCAGTAGACCCACGCAGCCGATCATGGCCGCAGCCACGGACGCCACCGCGCCGGCTCCGACAGCAGCGGTGATCCACAATGTCGCCGCCATGGCACCGCCCACTCCGACCGCTAGCACGCCACCCGAGCGGACCCCTTTCCAGCCCAGCAGGATGTGGAGCACGGCCAGCCCAGTGAAAATGATCGGAAGCACGAATAGCGCGCCCAGCCAGGGCGCCAGGACGTCACCCGGTATTCGAGTCACGAGCTGGATCGCAAAGTACGAGGAGCCCATCGAGCCAAACGTAATCGCCCACGAGTGGCCTACCATCGCCGCGGCCGCCGAGGGCAGCGGCGCGAAACCCACCATTCTGAGAAGAGGGACGACTGAGGCGACGGGTGCACCGGCGCCGGCGAAGCCCTGGACGAATCCCGAGAAACCCCAGGCCAAGAGGAGCGCTCGAGCTGGCTCCCACGGGGTCGCACTCGCCATCGCAGCGCCAATCGCCTCCACGGCGCCGAGCCTTTCCAGCACCGCGTGGAGAAACAGGGCCGCCCAAACGATGGTGAGCACGAACAGGCTCAGCAGCAAGGCTTTGGCGAGTGCAACCGCCGCGCCACCTGGCTCGAGGCCGAACGCGAAGATTGCCAGCAAGGTCGCGAGTCCGAAACCGACCAGTGCCGCTCTCGGTGCCGACCATCCGAGCGCCGCTAACCCCACGAGCAGCACGACGATGGGCACGGTAGCCAGCACGGGCAGCAAGGACGGGGGCAGACCGATCAGGACCAAGCTGCCGTCCCGGGTTTAGGCCGAAGCGGCGCCTTATGGCTCCCAGGTCCAGGTGGAGATGCGGAGGACGCTGGCACCGTTCCCACCCGATCCCTGGTGATCCACGGCCGCCGGGCCCTTCAGCGCCGCGACTCGGGCGGTGGGCGTGTCCTGGAAATACATCATGATCGCGCCCACATCCTGGTTGAACACGCGCTCCAGGTTGGCCAATGCCTGGATCCGCTTGGCGGAATCGAGCGTGTTGGTCCACTCGTCGTAAAAGCGGTCATACTCCGGATTCGAGTAGCCACTCCGGTTGTTGCTCGACCACTTGTTGACTGGTCCGGCGATGTCGCTGGTGAGGTAGTAGGTGTAGTTATTGCCCCCGCGGATGGAGAGGCCGGGGACCGTGGCCCGGGCCATGCCATCGTTCAGCTGCTGGAGCGAGAAAACTTGCTGATTGGCAAACATGCCCGCGCGCCTCAGGCCGTCGGCAAAGAACGTGGCTTCCTGGATGTTTTTGTCGCCGGAGGACGACCAGATGTCGACCTCGAATCGCTTCCCTGTACTATCGGCGAAGAACCCGTCCGTGCCTTTGGCATAGCCAGCATCAGTCATCAACTGGGCCACCATCCGGGGATCGTATCGATAGTGCTCGATGACCTTGTCGATCTGGTCGAAGCCCGCGATACCGGGCACTGTCGAGGTATTGGTCAGGATGCCCTTGCCGAAGTTGAGCCCGTCGATAGCACCCTGGTTGTCGAATCCGTAGGCGAGCGCCTTGCGCACCCGTTGATCGCGAATCCCTACTGGCAGGGCGTACTCAGGCCGCCACTGGACGAGTGCCTCGCGGGGGTCGGTGGGAGACCAAAGAATCTCGCCCGCTTTGGTATCGGCCCACTGCTGTTCCAGGTTGATGCCATCAGTCGGGTTGATGACGAACGAATCGGAGAAGTGGACGTTGCCTGAAAGCAATTGGGCGACGCCCGCCTGGGGATCACCGATGAAGACGATCCTGATCTTGTCAATTTTCGGACGGCCCAGCGCGTAGCCAGCAAAAGCGGCGGTGTCGATATGGTCCCCAGGGACGTACTCCGTTTCTTTGAAGGGGCCCGCGGCGACGTAATCCTGGAGCCAGAACGAGTGCCCTTGAAA
>DASXTD010000133.1:0-3705 GCA_036505655.1 Chloroflexota bacterium | reverse complement strand
GAGCGCGTCCAGAGCCTTATCGTCGCGGGTGGGATCGTGATGAAAGATTGCCAGTCGCTTAGCACCGGCGGCGATTGCCACGTCCACCACGTATTCGATCGTGCTGTGGCCCCAACCGCGGCGAGCGGGATATTCCTCAGCGGTGTACTGCGAGTCGTGGATCAGGAGATCTGCGCCGGAAGCGAAGTCTACGTGGCGGCGATCGGCGGGGTGGATGAGCAAGTTACCCAGGTTTTGGGCTGGATCGTGCGGCCACCAGGGCTCGTGGTCGCTGAGGTAGGCGACCGTTGCGCCCTTACCAGTGAGCCGATAGCCAATGGTCGGCGCTGTGTGGTTCATGTGCTGGGTCCAAACGGTGAAGGCTCCAGCCTGGAAAGTATCCTCGCCCACCTCGTGGAAGCTGATATGTGAGCTCAGCTCACCGAGGCGGACTGGGAAATACGTGTATTGCATCTGGCCCGCCAGGGCCTCTTCGAGGCCTTGCTCCATCCCCGCGGCGCCAAATACCTCTAGCTCAGCGGTGGGCAGGAAGGCCGGCAGGAAGAAAGGAAAACCGTGAATGTGGTCCCAGTGGAAATGGCTGATAAAGAGATGTGCCTTAACGTGCCCGCCCTCGGCCGCCAGAGCAGCTCCCAGGCCGCGGGCACCGGAGCCGCAGTCAATGATCCCGAGGGTGTCCCCAGACCGAACCTCGACGCACGATGTGTTACCCCCATAGCGCACCGTTCCCGGCCCGGGCGTGGGTATGGAGCCCCGCACGCCCCAGAAACGCACCTGCATTTGTTGGTCGCTCCGCTCCTAGCGCCTACCGGCTCAGGCCCACAGGCGGTGTGTAGTTGGGCACTTGTGCTCCTGGCAGAAACCCAGCGCCCCGCCCACTAAGGCTGGCCAGGTAGCACCTGGAGGCAGACTAGAAGACTTATGCGCATACAAATTTTGCTCTATCTCGTCCGCTAGGACGGAACAATTATCGCATATCGCGCCAAGGGCATCTTTAACGTGCAATGACCATCTCGTGGGATGCTTTCCCCATCCGAACTGTACCCTTGGTTGTCACTCGGCACGTGTCGCCCCAGCCGATGCTCGCCCCGTTCCCGCCACGGACCTGGGGCTTGAGAATGAAGACGCCGTTCTCTGGGAACGACCAGCCGCCAAACCGCGCCACGGCCTCTGCGTTGGTGGCTAGGGGAAAGTCGTCCCCCAACCCCCGTCCATGGCACACGAAATTGGCGCCGCCCCCCGCTAACGGACCCGTCTTTGGGCACAATTGCTTGCCCATTTCCTGCGTCTTCGCTATGACGTCAGGGAGCGGCACGCCGGGCCGTATGAAGTCGAGCACCTGATCGTACAGGTCGCGGTGGAACTCCATAAGGTCAATGTAGACCGGGTCGCACGTGCGCACGGCGACGGGGCGGGTCTGTTGGGCACGATACCCGATGACTGACGCCTCCAACTCGTTCTCGATGATATCTCCGTCGCGGAGCACCTTCCGCTGGGGACGAGTCAGGGTACGGGTGGGCGGATTGTCGGCGATCCAGTTGAAATGGACTGAAAGCTCGCTACCGCGACTAAGGATGGCGTACATGGCGGCCGCCCAGACTTCATAGTCGTGTACACCAGGTTTGGCGGCCCATTCGATCTCGGCCTCGTAGGCCTCTTCGATCAGATCGACCGAGTTCTGGAGGACGTCGATCTCCTCCTGGCTCTTGACGCAGCGTACTTCTTGCAATAAATCGGTGCCATTGACGATCTTTGAGCTTGGCACGGCGTTCACGATCGCTTCGTAGGTGCCGTGGACGATGGTCCCTTCGGGGGTGCGGGTGCCACCGGCAAGCCCGCAGATGCCGATCGTCTTGCCGTCAGCGTGTAGCTCTTGGAGACGCTCTGCGATGGCCTGGCCATACTTTCGGTTGACGTCCCGCACGTCCACGACCCATTCCTGGACGCGCGGTCCCCAGCGGACCGCGGAGGTGGCCACCACGGTCGGCTCATCGTGGAGCGGGAATACACATCCGATGCTGGCATCAGCTCCACCCCCACAATGGGAGAGGTAGCGAGCGTCAGCTTGCCAGTCAGTAGAATTCCCGGTGTTCGGCGGAGCAATAATCACGTCGATGCCATCGCGCGCCATCAACGCTCGCACGGCTTGCCAGCGGCGGTCGCGCTCAGCCAGCGAAAAACGGCGGTAGTCGTAGGCGTCCGATTCGCTCAAGAAGGGCTCCTTTTTTACGGCCGATTCTCAGGCTCCACTCGAGGCTGAGCGCCGAGAACCACTACGCTCCCTGGGCGCGGAAATGAGAGAGTATCTCGACCTCGCATGAGGCTGTCAAGCTCCATGCGAGTTAGTTATTTCATAGTGGGTGGTGAGCTCAGCTGGGATCGGGTCGATCGCGCTGGCTGGGCGGCTGGGCGAAGAATTGGATCGGCTGCGTGTTCGCCTGCTTTTCTTCCTCTTCATGGTCCATGGCCAGCACGCTGATTCGGGAGGCGAGCTGTTCGGCCGCTGAGGAAAACGCTTGAGCGAGAGGGCTTCCGGGTGCCGATACAACAACAGGGCGGCCCTCGTCTCCACCCTTGCGGATGCGCACATCGAGGGGAACCCGGCCCAGGATCGGGATGCCATACTTCTCACTCACGCGCTGTCCGCCACCGCTGCCAAAGATCTCGGTGGACTGCTCGCAATGGGGACAGACGAAGTAGCTCATGTTCTCGATCACGCCCGCGATGGGTACGCTGAGCTTCTCGAACATCGCGACGCCCTTCACCACATCCTGCAAGGCCACATCCTGGGGTGTCGTGACGATGACCACGCCAGCGATCGGCACAAGCTGCGAAAGCGAGAGGGGCGCGTCACCCGTGCCAGGAGGCAGGTCGACGAGGAGGTAATCGAGCTCGCCCCAATCCACGTCCTTCAGGAACTGATTGATGGTGCCGTGGACCATGGGGCCGCGCCAGATGACGGGCGTGTCATCGTCGCCGATGAAGAATCCGATGGAAATCAGCTTGATGCCGTAGCGGAGAATCGGCATGATCTGGTTTTCCTGGTTGCCGAACATTTCCGGTTTGTCGCGTATGCCCATCATGAGGGGGACGTTCGGACCGTAAATATCCGCGTCCACCAGCCCGACTTTGGCTCCGGTCTGGGCCAATGCGATGGCCAGGTTGGTCGCCACCGTCGACTTGCCGACGCCGCCCTTGCCGCTGGCCACGGCCACCACGTTCCGGACCCCAGGCAGCAGCTTTTCCGAGCGACTCTTCCGAGTTGAGGCGACGTCGAATGTCATGTTCACAGCGACGTCTTCTACCCCCGGGAGGGCCATGACGGCTGACTGTGCTTCTTCGCGCAGACTATCCTTCACGGGACAAGCCGGAGTGGTCAGGACGACGTCGAAGCTCACCTTCGGGCCATCGATTTCCAGATTTTTTATGAATCCCAGGGACACGATATCTCGATGCAGATCGGGGTCCTGAACGACTCGTAGCGCATCGAGAACTTGCTCAGGTGCAACAGCCATCTGGCCTCCTAGGCCCCGATGATAACATAGCGCCACGCTCGGATTTAGCGGCCGCGCTGGTCGCCCCAGAGCAGGATGTGCAGACGAGGGCTGAAGCGGACTCCCAGACACCGTGCTCGTTCCTCCAACCAGCCAGAGCGCATCATGAGGGTGGCGGCGTCCGTGCCTTCCGGCATCAGCAATACGCGCT
>DASXTD010000132.1:0-7390 GCA_036505655.1 Chloroflexota bacterium | reverse complement strand
CCTACGGCCTTCGCGTGCGCTGGAGTTGCCGTAACGTGGCGAGCGTGACCTTGCGGGGCGTAACCAAGCGGTTCGGGCAGGTCATCGCGGTGAGCGATCTTTCATTGGAAGTTCGCGATCGTGAGTTCCTGGTCCTTCTCGGTCCGTCCGGCTGTGGCAAAACGACCGCGCTGCGTCTCATCGCCGGACTGGAGTCTCCCTCAGCGGGAGAAATCCGCATCGGTGACCGGGTAGTGAATTCGGTGTCACCGAAGGATCGCGACATCGCCATGGTGTTTCAAAACTACGCGCTCTACCCCCACATGACCGTGTTCGACAACATGGCGTTCGGCCTGAAGATGCGCAAGGAGCCTGGCCGCGACATCCAGCGACGGGTGCATGAAGCGGCCGACATGCTAGATATTGGGCGCTTGCTGCCGCGCAAGCCAGGCCAGCTATCCGGCGGAGAGCGCCAGCGAGTTGCTCTGGCCCGCGCGATCGTCCGGGAGCCGCAGGTCTTCTTGATGGATGAGCCTCTCTCCAACCTGGATGCTCAGCTGCGCGTGCACACCCGGTCGGAGCTGGTCAAACTGCAGCGCCGCCTCCAAACCACGGTGATCTACGTGACCCACGACCAGACCGAAGCGATGACGATGGCAGATCGGGTCGTCGTGCTCCAGGGTGGGCTCCTACAGCAAGTGGATGAGCCCCAGACTCTCTACGACGAGCCTGCCAATCGATTTGTGGCCGGCTTCATTGGCAGCCCGGGCATGAACTTTTTCCCGGGCCACATCGGAGCGACTGACGCTGGGCTTTTCGTAAAGACCGGGACCATCCAACTTCCGCTAGGGGGAACCCCTAACCGGACCGTGGCCCCGGGTCAGTCCGTCCTGGTAGGAGTCCGGCCGGAAGATCTACTGCCGGCGGCCGAACTGTCCCGGGTCGGTGGCCAGGCGGCGTTCCAGGGGTCGGTGGACACCATCGAGCCGCTTGGTAGTGAGAAGCTGCTGCATTTGATCGGCGGGGGTACCGAGTTTGTGGCCCGGGTCGATCCGCGATTCCCGGCTGCGATCGGAGATCAGCTCAGCCTGGCCTTCGACCCCAAACGGGCCCACCTATTCGACGCCCAGTCGGGCGTGAGATTGCAGCAGCTTACCAAGGCTGTTCCGGCTTGATTGACGCGCCGGCATTGGAGGGCGGCGTCGAGGAGGTCGCGGCAGTTGCGGTGGCGACCTGGCCCTCATCGGATGAGCAGGCTCGCCCGGGCTGGCGCGAAACGTTCATCGGTTATGCGTACCTGTTGCCGGCGCTGGTCGTGCTGGCCGGATTTCATTTCATCCCCATCCTCTATGCCCTGTACATCAGTTTGTTCAACTGGCGCATCCGCCAGGGGCCATTCGTTGGACTGGACAACTACGGCTCGGCGCTCACTAGCCCCGACTTCTGGGACGCGCTTAAGGTCTCAGTCTTCTACGCAGCCGGAGTAATTCCCGGCACGCTCATCCTTTCGGTGCTGATCGGCTACGCGCTTCATCAGCGGATTGGTGGCCGCGCGATCTATCGGCTCGTCTATTTCATCCCTTACATCACACCCGTGGTGGCAGCGGCGCTGGTATGGCGCTGGATATTTCACGCTCAATACGGGATTCTGAACTTCGTGCTGGGCCTCGTCGGCATCGCTCCCCAGGGCTGGTTGCAGGAGCCGAGCAGCCTGATCGAGCTGCTCCTGAGCCAGGCCGCGACGCTACTGCCAGGCTGGTTGATCGGACCCAGCGAGGCCCTGGTCAGCATCATGATCTTCACCGTCTGGCATGCGCTCGGATTCGGGGTGGTGATCGTGCTCGCGGGACTCTCTAACATCCCGCAGGAGCTCTACGACGCTGCCCGCGTGGACGGCGCCGGACCCTGGCGGATTCTGTGGCGGATCACACTGCCCCTGCTCTCACCAACGCTGTTCTTCCTGACCATCGTCTCTACGATCGGAGCCTTCCAGAGCTTCAACAGCATCTACGTAATGACGGATCCGGTGCACGGCGGGCCGCTCGGCACCACCCGGAATGTGACGATGTATATCTTCCAGAACTTCTTTGAGTTCACAAAGCTGGGCTACGCTTCAGCGGTGGCGTTCCTCCTGTTCTTCATTATTCTTGGGCTCACAGTCTTGCAGCTACGCGTGCTGGGCCGCCGCGTGCACTACCAATAATGGCCACCGCAGCTACCGCGTTAGAAAAATCCCCTCCTCCCTGGCGGGGGAGGGCTAGGGTGGGGGGGAATCTCCCGCTCCACTTGGTGCTGAGCGTGGGCGGGGTGCTGATGCTGTTCCCTTTCTATTGGATGATCGTCACTTCTTTTAAGGGGCTCGACGAGGCCAGCGGCTTGCCTCCCACACTGTGGCCCGCTTCGTGGCAGTGGGACAATTACATTCGCGCGTGGCAAGCTGCTCCGTTCGGCCGCTACTTCGTCAACACGCTTATCGTGGCTGGCGGGCAGACACTCGCGGTGCTGGTGACCTCCACCCTGGCCGCCTATACCTTTGCGCGGGTGGGATTCCGAGGCAAGAACGTCGTGTTCATCATCTTCCTGGGTACGCTCATGATCCCCCTCGAAGTCTTGCTCGTGCCTGACTTCATCATCCTGAAGTACCTGGGGTGGTACGACACCTACCTCGCCCTCATCGTGCCGTTTAGCGCGAGCGTGTTCGCGATCTTCCTGCTCCGCCAGTTCTTCCTCTCCATCCCAAACGAGCTTTGGGATGCCGCGCAGATAGACGGCTGTGGACGGCTAGGGTTCCTTTGGCGCGTGGCGGTCCCGTTGGCCAAGCCCGCCCTAGTCACCGTGGGCCTGCTCACATTCCACGCTGGCTGGAACTCATTGCTGTGGCCACTGATCGTCACCGGCAGCACTGACATGCGGGTGCTGCAGGTGGGCCTGACTGCATTTCAGTCTGACGCCCGCGTGCAATACCATTTATGGATGGCCGCGGCGACGTTCACCATCGCCCCCATGCTGGTCATCTTCCTGTTCGCACAGCGGTATTTCATCGAAGGCGTCGCCCGCGCGGGCATCCGAGGATAACGACATTGTCCTCTTCCATGGGAGGGTAGAAATGCGACTTCTTTCGGCCGTTCGTGGTGAGCTTGTCGAACCACAGCGGACGCCTGCCCTCTCATCCTTCGACAAGCTCAGGACAAACGGGCCAATTGCTCTCATCGCCGCTCTCTTCGTCGTTGCTGGGTGCACCGGCCCCGGCGCACCCGCCTCGACGAGTGGCGCGAATCAGTCTGGCGCCAACCCGGTGGACGCAGTAGAGATCACTAGGCCCGTCGCGCTGGAATTTTGGCACCGCCAGGTCGGCGCATCTGAGGCGCTCCAGCAGCAGCTTATCGACGAGTTCATGGCGGCCAACTCAAACATCCGGATCAACCCCCAGAGCCTCGGCAATTACGACACCCTGTATCAGAAAACGATGGCGGCTATTCAGGCCGGCTCTCCACCGGATATGGTGGCTGCCTACGAGACTTACGCTTCAGACTACTACGAGGCCGGGGCGCTGATCCCCTTCGACGATTACGTTCGCAGCCCAAAATACGGTCTCCTGCCCCAGGAAGTCGCCGACTATATCCCTTCGTACATGGAAGCCACCCACTTCTCTCAGTATGGCGGCAAGCAGCTCACGTTCCCCTACACCAAGAGCGACCTGGTGCTCTTCACCAACATGGACTTGCTGCGGCCGCTGGGCTTTCAGAAGCCCGCTGCCACCTGGGATGAGTTCCTTACCCACTGTCGCGCGGCTGTTAGGTCGGGGCGGCAATGCTACGCCGCCGCCATCGATCCCTCCGCGTTTGATGGCGTCGTGTTCAGCTATGGCGGCGAAGTCATCAGCCCTGACGGGAAGAAGGCTCTGTTCGACCAGCCCCCGGGGATCAAGACGCTGCAGCTTTATGAGACGCTGGGCAAGGAGAAGCTGGCTTATCAAATCCAGGGAATAGATGACCAGAACGACTTAGTGGCGGGGCGAGCCCTCTACATGATGCGTTCCAGCACTAGTGTTCCCTTCCTGGCATCCGGCTTCAGCGACAACAGCAAATGGGAAGTAAGCATCATTCCCCAGGGTGGCTCACCCAAGCCGGTCACGGTGCTCTATGGAGCCAACATAAGCATCATGAAGAGCACTCCGGAGAAGCAGCTGGCGGCCTGGCTGTTCATCAAATGGCTTACTCGACCCGACGTCACGGCGCGCTGGGGCCTCGACACGTCTAATGGTTACTTTCCGGTCCGTCAGAGCGCCCTCGGACAAGCCACCGCCGCCACCTTTCTGGACTCCAACCCTCGCTTCAAGCAGGCGCTGGAGGTCTCTCGGAGCGGCAAGGTCGAGCCTAGCGCCCGCGGCTGGAATGAAGTCCGCAACTACATCGCCGACGCCATGACCGGGCTGATCACTGGCAAGATGACCGCCGACCAGGCCCAGCAGATGCTGATGCAGAAGTCGGCCCAGGCGCTCGCTTCTTGAGCTCCAGGCGGGGCCTGGAGCCGGACACGGAAACAGATCTTCTAACTGCTCTCCAGGACCAGCGCCGTGCGTGATAACGGACCGCGGCTGAATGTCCTCTCGAAGGACTTATTCTTCTCGCTTTACCTGCCCGCCATAGCGATCTCGCTGGGACAGGGCATCGCGACGCCGGTCCTGCCGATCTACGCGAAGTCGTTCGGCGTGAGCTTCGAGACGGCCGCCCTGGTCGTAATCCTCCATGGGATTGGCGGCTGGGTGGCGACTGTCCCAGTCGGCTACATGATCGACCGCATTGGCCGACGGCCGGTACTCTTGACGGGGCCTTTGCTGACCGCGGTGGCATCGTTTGGCACCGCCTTCGCGCCTACCTTTGGCTTCCTCCTCGCCACTCGGTTCGTCGGGGGTGTGGCGGCTCAGATGTGGATGCTCTCGCGCTTCGCGATGATCACTGACATGGGTAAGGACCGCGAGCGAGGGCGGATGATCACCTGGATGATGACCATGGGCCAGACGGCAGGCTTGTTCAGTCCGGCGTTGGGCGGGTTTATCGCGACATTCTGGGACATCCGGGTACCCTTCCTGGCCCACGGAACGGTCGTGCTGCTGGCCATCATTCCGAGCTTCTGGCTGGCGAAGGAGACCGACCCCGAGCGCCGTCGAGTGGCAACTCATGGGGGAGCCGTCGGGCACGCGCCCTGGCGAGACGTCATCCCGCTCTTGCTCACCCGTCAGATGCTGGCGTTCTTCACCGCGCAGTTCATGGCGAACTTCACGCGCGGCGTCAATCGAGGAGGTCTGCTCAACCTCTACGCCGCTTACACGTACGGCGTGGGGCCGGCCACATTGGGGCTGCTCGCATCGGCCAACAGCCTGCTGCAGCTACCGCTTGGCTTTACAACTGGCTACGTGATGGACCGCTGGGGCCGCAAACGGACGATTGTGCCGGGCTTCTCACTCTTGTTCGTGGCGATGGGTTTCATGACCTTGACGGCCTTCCTGCACGTGCCGTTCGAGATCTACGTAGTTGCGTATTTGTGCGTCACGTTCTCGCAGGGGATCACGGCCGGCAACATGCAGGTCATGGGCTCGGACCTGGCGCCGGTGAAGGCGCGGGGCCAATTCATCTCGATCTGGCGATTCATTGCGGAGACAGGTACGCAGCTGAGTCCGACCGTGTTCGCGGTGGTGAGCGCGCTGTTCAGCTACGTGGGCTCGTTCGCCGTGGTGGGCTTTTCGTCGCTCTCGGTTGCGCTGCTGGTAGGCCTGGGGATCCGCGAGACCGTCGGCCGGGAACGGCTAGGCGAGACGCTTAAAACCGAGTCCGAACCAGCATCTGGCCCTGAAGAGAAGGCGCCGGCAGTCCCGGTTTAGGGCTCGCCGAAGAAGCGGACTGGATTCTCCCAGGTTAGCTTTTCCATTTCCCCGTGGCTGAGGCCGTCC
Source organism: Chloroflexota bacterium (assembly GCA_036505655.1). Taxonomy (GTDB): domain Bacteria; phylum Chloroflexota; class UBA6077; order UBA6077; family SHYK01; genus DASXTD01. Next base: position 1,461 of record DASXTD010000132.1, on the reverse strand, counting down.
CAGCTTAGCGCCAGATCTACCGAGCCCGGGAATCGCGACTCGGCGTGCGGATAGTCTGAGCCGAAGCACAGGATGTGGTCGCCCAGTTGGTCGGTCACCATGCGGACCGTATCCTCACCCTCATGCAGCACGACGCCGGTGAAGAAACGGCCGCCCGTCATGTGCTCACTCATCTTGTGCTTCAGGTCGTCTGACACGTAGCCCATATAGACGACCTGGTCGTCCATCCGCTTCGCCCAGAAGGGCAGCCAGCCGAAGCCCGATTCGAGCACGCCGTAACGAATACCGGGATGACGATCCATGATGCCGCCGCCAAAGAAGGCTCCCACCGCTCGCATAGCGCTCCACGGATGCGAGGCGAGGCGACCCAGGAACGGGTTGTTCCACAGGTCCCGGTAGCCCGGATAACCGGACGAGTTGCTGTGATGGATGACCGCCAGGTTGTGCTCTTCGACGGCGGTCCAGACCGGCTCCAGGTCTGGGTGGTCCAACGGATAGTCGATCGGCAGCTTCGGATGTACCGCCACCGCCCATGAGGAAGGGCCCCAGCGCTTGATCTCCTCAATCGAGGCTTCGACCGCGGTTGGGGTGATGGTGATGCACGACTTCAGCCGATGGGGATCTGCGTTGCAGAAGTCGTTCAAGTACCGATGCTCGGCCTTGATGAACTCCATCTCCAGCTCTTCATCCGGGTGGCCGGCACCGCCGGTGTGCACGATGAAATGGGCGTCGGTGCCCTCTTCATCCATGTCCTTGAGCCGGATGCGAGCATCGAAGTCGCCGCCGCCTTCCGTCGGGAAATGCGCCCCCATGAAGGTCTGGAAATCGCGCTCTTCGCCCTCTCGGGGGCCGGCCTCGCCCAGGTAGCGTGGTCCCTTACCGGCCCATGAGTTCCCGCCCCGCCCAAATCGGTACCAATGCCGATAGGGCTCCGTTCGGACCTCGCCCGCCATGCCGACGGTGATCGGGACGCGGTGCTCTTCCAGGTCAGGAATGCGCTCCAGGACCTTGGCGCTCAAATAGGGCCGAATCGACTCTGCGGACGGGCGAATATGGGTGTCCGCATCGAACACCCGGTGGCCGTTTCTCACGAGCAAACTCCTCATTTGGAAGGCTTTAGGGCCCCAACCATACCATGTCCTACCGCGTTATGGTCCGTACCTTCCTCGCGCCTCATTCCCGCCTCCCACGCCGTCATTCCCGCGCAAGCGGGGAATCTGCCCGCTCAGCTTACTGGTAGACTCCTGCTTTCGCAGGAGTGACGGAGTCATGGAACTCGCTCGCTCCACTAGGAAGAAAATGGCCGACAAAGGTCCACTGTTCGCGGCGGCGATGGCGAGCCTGGTATTCGTTAGCTGCAGCTTGCTCAACGCCGTCCCCGCCTCACCCACGCCCCGCCGACGCGAGGTGGTGGTGAAGGGCCGCCGTATCAAGACGGTCGATATCCACGCGCATTGCGCC
>DASXTD010000131.1:0-4521 GCA_036505655.1 Chloroflexota bacterium | reverse complement strand
CGGTTCTGGCTGCCCACGATGCTGAGCGAGGAGCTACCCGAGCCCGACGGTCCGCCGATCCGGCTGCGGGTCCTCGGCGAGGACCTGGTGGCGTTCCGCGACACCAACGGCGATGTGGGCGTGCTGGCGGCGAACTGTTCGCACCGTGGCGCATCGCTGTTCTTCGGCCGCAACGAAGAGTGCGGCCTGCGCTGCGTCTACCACGGCTGGAAGTACGACGTGGCCGGCAACTGCGTGGACATGCCCAACGAGCCGCCCGAGACAAGCTTTGCCGAGAAGATCCACCACACCGCCTATCTCGCGCGGGAGCAGGGCGGCGTCATCTGGGTCTTCATGGGGCCCAAAGAGCGGGAGCCGGCGCTGCCTGGCCTCGAATGGGCGCGGCTCCCGGTTAGCCATCGCATGGCCACCAAGTGGATCCAGGAAACGAACTACCTGCAGGGATTCGAAGGGGACATCGATAGCTCGCATTCTTCGTTCCTGCACTCGTACCTGAAACCGACTGAATCGCCTCACGAAAGCACGATCTCTCCAGTCCTGAAGGCGATGGATAAGTCGCCCAAGATCGTCGTCAGCAATACGGAATATGGGTTCCGCTATGGGGCGCGGCGGGCGATTGGGGATGGCAAGTACAACTGGCGCGTCACCCAGGCGCTCATGCCGACCTTCAGCCTGATCCCTTTCATTACCTTCCCGGCTGGGGGACGGGCTTGGATTCCGATCGACGACAACCGCACGATGACTTTCCACTTCATCTTCAATCCGGACGCGCCGCTCACCGAAGAGAATCGCGCGTCGCGGCTGGTAGGGCGCGCATTCCCCCCCGAGCTGATCCCGGGCACGTTCACCCCGAAGCGCAACCGTGACAACGACTATTTGCTGGACCGGGAGCTGCAGCGCACTCTGAGCTACACAGGGATTTTCGGAGTGAATGACCAGGATCGTTCCGTCCAGGAGAGCATGGGGCCGATCTACGATCGGCGGAAGGAGCACCTGGGTACCGCTGACCTCGCGGTAGCGGCTGCCCGGCGTTGTTTGCTGAAGCTGGCTCGTGACCTGGAGCAGGGCATCGAGCCCTACCCGGCCACCCACCCCGAGATCTACAACGTGCGGTCAATGGACGTGAACACGCCCATCGACGATTTCGGCGGAGTGGTGGAAGAGCACGGCTCCGGGCTGCTCGTCCACGCCTGATTCGCGTCGATAGCTGATGCAGCTACCACCGGTCGCGGTCACCACTGTAGGGAGCTTACCGCGTCCCGCCTGGCTGGCAGTCCATCCTGATCCGGCGCGACCGAATGAAATTCGGTTTGCCCTGGAAGGTCCGGCCCTCCCCGAGGCTCTGGATGACGCGTCGGTTCTCGCTATCCAGGAGCAAGAGGCGGCGGGCCTCGATCTCATCTCGGATGGAGAGCAGCGCCGCCTAAATTTCATCGACCACATGCTGGCCGGAATGGAAGGCTTCGACCTCGCTCACTTGAAGGGCCGAGAAATCCGTCGCCGCGCCGGCCGGGTGCGCCTCGTGCCGACGGTGATGGGAAAGGTCGGTCGTCACGGTCCAATCCTGGTTGACGATTTGCGCTTCCTGCAGGCGCGCACCAATCGACCTGTCAAGATGACCGTGCCCGGGCCGATGACCGTCGTGGATACAACTGTGGACGAGGCTTATGGAGACGAGGCTGCGTTGGCGATGGACTACGCGGTAGCGCTCAATGCCGAGCTGCTCGACTTGCAGGCCGCGGGCGCGGATGTGCTTCAAATCGACGAGCCAGCCATGACTCGCCACCATGAGAAAGTGGCCTCGTACGGCGCTGAGGCGCTTGATCGCGCTCTAGAGGGGATCACCGTCCCGACAATCGTGCACCTGTGCTACGGGTACCCGAGCGCAGATCCGCGCCAACACGAGTATGAGTATCCCGACCTGCTGCCCATGCTGATGGGGACCCGGATCGGAGGCTTCTCGCTCGAGTTTGCGCGCAGCGGCTATGATCCCGCGCTCCTAAAAGGCTGCGGGGATCGGCTGGTCATGTTCGGATGCGTGGATCCGGGCAACTCACCGCCCGAACCGCTCGATCTAGTCCTATCGCGAATTCGGACGGCCCTTGAGTTCGTCGAGCCCGAACGGTTGCTGATAGCGCCCGATTGCGGGCTGGTGACGATCTCACGCGATCTCGCCCGCCGCAAGATGGAGCTACTAGTGGAAGCGGGCCGCGCGGTACGAGACGCGCTCGGCGCGCAGCCTGTCGACGGTCGCCAAGTCTAGAGCCGAGACCGGCGGTCGGCCCTGCCGACTATTGGACGACGAGTTGGCCCACCATGCCGAGTTGCTCGTGGCCCGGCTGGACGCAGACGATCTTGTAGGTGCCGGCCTTGCTTGGGGTAAAGCTGATGTTCTGGGTCTGGCCCGGCGAGACGGTCACGGCCACTGGCTTATCCAGTCCTTGCACGGTCCAGTCGTGTACCTGACCGGCGGTATTACGGACGGTGACCTGGGCTGCCTGGCCAGCCTTGACGGTCAGGTTGGCTGGCTCGAACTTGTAATCGGACGCTGTGACCGGAAGGCCGCCGCCCCCCGAGCCACCGCCCGAGCAAGCTGCCAGCAGTGGTAGAGCCAGAACACCCAACGCAAACAGACTCAGTCGCATAGCACGTCTCCTGAGGAATTCATTGAGAAACGGATCGAAGGCTGAGGCAGTCGTAAGCATTCTACCGGGCCGGAGGTCAGGCGAGGGGCCATTTTGCTGATAGAATCCTGGGCGGTCGTGCTAGGCGGGGAGCTAGCGGTGCCCTGTACCCGCAATCCGCTATAGCGGGGCGGAACCCCCACCCGAGGTCCTGCGCTGTTCGGTCCGTCGCCGACCAGGCGGCGCTGATGGCTCGGTCCTGTGTGCCAGAAGACTGTGAACCCCGCCAGGTCCGGAAGGAAGCAACGGTAAGCGGACCCTTCTGGGTGCCGCAGGGACGCCGGGCCGGAGCAGGCTAGTCCGAGAGGCGCGAGGAGCGTGGTGATCGACGGCGGGTGCACGGCCGCAACCTTAGCTAAGCGCGCAAAGTGAAGAGTTAAGGAATGAACTCAGGCTCATCCCGCTCTTCACTTTTAGCTGCTCCCTCATCGCTTTCGAGCGCACCAGCCCGACGGCTGCGCGAGTTGGGGATCCGACCCAATAAGCGGCTTTCGCAGTCGTTTCTATGCTCGCCGAGCATTGCCGCGGCCATGGTGCAGGCGGCCGAGATCGAGCCGTCGGACACGGTGTTGGAGATAGGCCCTGGCCTCGGGGTGCTGACCGAGGAGCTTGCCCGCGACGGCGCTCCAGTCATGGCCATCGAGCTCGACTTCGCGCTAGCCCAGGGGTTGCGCGATTTCCTGGGCGCGTCAGCGAATGTGCACATCCATCAGGGCGATGCGCTGACGGTGGACATTGGATCGCTGGTCCGCGAGCCCTATGTTGTCGTGTCGAGCCTGCCCTATCAGGCGGCGACCAGGATTCTGATGCGGTTGCTGCTGGAGCGGCCGCGCCCGAGGCGAATGGTGGTCATGTTGCAGGAAGAAGTCGCGCGGCGAATGGTGATGCAGACGGGTATCGGCAACTATCTGGGCATGGCGCTCGCAACCGTGGCAACGGTCAGCCTGGTGCGACGAGTTCCGCCGGGGGCGTTCCACCCGGTCCCCAAGGTGCGGTCGGCAGTGGTGCGCCTCGATGTGCTCACCCAGCCGGCAGTGGAGGTAGGGAACATCGAGCCGTTCTTTGCCTTTCTGCGAGCCGGGTTTGCCCAGCCGCGGCAGCAGCTACACAATTCGTTGGCGCAAGGTTTGGACATCCCGGTGGGGGTGGCTCGGAGGTTGGTCACATCCGTTGGGCAGGATCCGACCCGGCGACCCGGCCAGCTGACGTTGGAGGGCTGGGCGGCGCTGTTTCGAGCTCGCGATTGATCGCGCGGGCTTACGCAAAGATCAATCTGGGACTGGAGGTCCTGGGTAGACGATCGGATGGATTCCACGAGGTCGCCACGGTGTTGCAAACGATCGACCTCGCGGACCGTCTCGTCATCCGGCCGAACAAGTCGATCACTCTCGAGTGCCCGGCCATGGAAGTCACCGCCGACAACCTGATCCTGCAGGCGGCATTTCTGCTGAAAGAGCGAGCAAGCGTTTCGGAAGGTGCCAACATTCGCTGCGAGAAGCGCATTCCAATCGGCTCTGGCCTGGGGGGCGGAAGTGCGGACGCAGCCGCTACGCTGCGCACTCTCGTGGAATTCTGGGCCGTGCGCGTGGACCGCTCAACGTTGATGGATCTGGCCGCCAGCCTGGGGGCGGACGTCCCCTTCCTGATCGAAGGCGGCACGGCTCTGGCGACGGGCAGCGGGCTCACCCTGGCGCTTCTGCCGCCCGCTCCGTTCCACTGGGTTGTCCTAGCGCCCATCGCTGAGCCAAGCGGTCACAAGACGGCGGAGCTTTACGCCGCGCTTCCGACAAGCGGGTTCAGCGATGGGAGCGCCACCGCGAAGCAGGCCCAGGCGATC
>DASXTD010000130.1:0-1707 GCA_036505655.1 Chloroflexota bacterium | reverse complement strand
GGGTCGATCCACGGTGGCGATGTCGATCGTTCCGTTTACGATTCCCTCGTGTCGGCCGCCACCGAAGTCCATGGTGACGACCTGAACATCGTCGAACGTGAGCCCGCCCCGCTTGAGAGCAGCTCCGATGGTTACCCAGTCGTGGTCATACTTCTTGGGGCTCAGCGCAATGCGCTTGCCACGTAGGTCTTTGAAGTCACGCAACTTGCCGCTCTGGATCATGTCCGGTCGGGCGACGATGCCGCCGGCACCCCCCCGACCCTCACGGGCGGAACCGTGATCGGCGGCCATGACCATCGGCTTTTGAGGATCGAGGGCTGCGAAAAACTCGTAGCTGGGTCCCTGGGAAGCAACTTCCAACTCGTCTTTGGCGAGCAGGGGGACCATCTCGCGGCGCCCGCCCAGCTCCACGAGCTCGACATCTAGCCCGTGCCGCTTGAAGTGGCCGCGCCCGAAGGTAGATAGCGTCACGTTCGCGTAGATCTTGCCGGTGCCGTTGTTCACTCCGACTCGTATCGCTGCCATCAATTTCCTCCCCAGCTAATTCAGGCTGCCCTCACCCGTCCTTGGCGCTACGCGCCGGCGGCCGGCCTCTCCCAGGGGGAGAGGCACGAAGTCTGCCCCCTCTCTCAAAGGGAGGGGAATGTTACTCGATGCAGATCATGCCCGGCGGACGGGACGACAGACGCTCGGCACCGTTCTCGCCGACTACGATCGTGGCTCCGAAATTGAATCGCCAGTGCGCGTCAGGAGTTTGAGCATAGGGTTTCCAGACGAATGCGTTGCCCTTCTGGAGAGCTAGGTCGCGGATGCTGGAGCCGCTCGCACGTGACGTGATCAGCGGGCCGTCATCGCCCATTCCGCGTCCATGCAGAGTTATGGCCGTGTTCAAGCCCGGCCGCTTGGAGAAGTCGTTGGTGAAGTCGATCAGCTCGCCGAACGTGACTCCCGGCCGCATGCGGTCGAGGCCAGCTTCGAACACTTCGCGCTGGAGATCGACGAGCGGTTGCCAATCCGCGGGCAGTCGGCCGAGCAGGATGGGCTGGACCTCCTGGGAAAGCATGCTGCCAAAGATCGCCGTCACCTCATTGTTGACCAGCTCTCCCGCCTTCAGCCGCCGGCCAATCGGTGGCACCGTCGAGCGGTGCTGGAGCTTTTCGTCGCCCAACGGCCCGGTCTCGAGTGCCCAGTCGTAATAGGCACTCCCCAGCTCGAGCATGCGCTCGGTGACGCTGGCGTAAAGGACCGCTTCATCCAGGCCCGGTTTAGCCAGCTCGACCATACGCTCGACCCCGGCCTCGGCGAGCGCGGCCGAGCGCCGCAAGCACTCGATCTCCTCAGTGCTCTTCACATAGCGGGCGAAGCCAACGACGTCCGTGGCATCCTCGAAAGTCGCGTTGGGCAGCGCACCCTTCACGTCCTGGGCGTAAGGCGTGTGCACAACGACGCCACCGGGGGCACGAACGTGGGTAACGGTGCCGCCCTTGAGCCCGACCACGCCGATATGCGCGCGCTCCATACCCGCGTCTAGCAGAGCTTGTGCGCTGAGCTGGGCCCACTCCCGATTCGCGTAGCGCGTCTCGCTGATCCAGGCGTTCGTAGCGCCCTTGTGGTCCTGGATGACGATGGGCGGCCGGCCATCCGTGGGCATCACGACCACGGCCGTCGTGAACTGAGTCAGGTACTCGCCGTCCAGGCCGTTGCCGA
>DASXTD010000129.1:0-3165 GCA_036505655.1 Chloroflexota bacterium | reverse complement strand
TGCACGTACTCGTCGATCTCGCCGGACGCGTGCCCGCACAGCCGCGTGTGGATGTGATAGTCAACTAGCTGCTGCATGAAATAGATTGTCCCGGCTGCTTAAGAGCGGAGTCAACCATCGGACCCGTATACTTTGGCGTACGCTGGTTTGAGCGGTTGGCCATCAGTAGAGGTCAGGCTTGCCTGACCCGCGGCGACGCTTGCGTCGCCCCTACGCACGCATCAACGAGCAGGCTCGTCCACGGAGGGATTCCGCATGCTTCCTCTGGTGTCGAAGGACCTGTGGCACTGGATCGACGAGAATAAAGAGTCATTCCAGCCGCCGGTGGGCAACAAGGTGATCTGGGAGGACTCCCAGTTCACGGCCATGATCATTCGAGGGCCGAACGCTCGCCGTGATTTCCACGTCGATCCGTCCGACGAGATCTTCTACATGCTGCGGGGCGACATGGTCCTGGAGTACATCGATGCGGCTGGCCAGCACCAGAATGGGGTCATCCGCGAAGGAGAGATATTCCTGGTTCCAGCGTCGGTTCCCCACGCGCCGCATCGGCCGTCCGATACCTGGGGCCTGGTGATCGAGCGCAAACGCCGACCCGACGAGGTGGAATCGCTGCTCTGGTTCTGCGAGCGCTGCCACGCCCAGCTGCACGAAGTCACCATGCACGTTGCCAACATTGAGACGGAGCTGCGCGCGGCCATCCAGGCCTTCGACGCCAGCGTTGAATTGAGGACCTGTGCCGCCTGCGGCCATGTCCAGCCCGAGCGGGCCCCGACCCCTGAACCAGTAAGAGCCTAGACTCCCTCCCCCCCGCGCGGGGGAGGGTTGGGGAGGGGGGGAACCTCTCGCCGTGCGCTAGTTGACGCGAAATAAGGAGAAACAGCCGGATGTTCATGGATACGGAAGAAGCATCACGCCTGAAGCGATTGAAGATCGAGCAGGCCGTGAACCTGGCCATGCAAAGTAGGTGGGCCGAGGCGGCCGACCTGAATCGCCAGCTCATCGAAAGCTACCCCAAGGAAGTCGAGGCCTACAATCGGCTCGGCAAGGCCCTGATCGAGCTCGGGAACTACCCCGGTGCGCTGGAAGCGTACACCGACTCGATTCAGATCGAGCCCACGAACCTGATCGCCAAGAAGAACCTCCTGCGGCTGGAAACTCTGGTGGCCGAGGAAGCCCCACCGGCGCCCGCCGGGGGCCCGGTCGATCCTTCGCTCTTCATCGCTGAGACGGGCCGTGCCGTAGTGACGGCCCTCGTCGAGCTGGCGCCTTCCGAGATCCTGGCTACCGTTGACGCCGGGGATGCGCTGACCCTCGAGGTGAAAGCGAAGACGGTCGAGGTCTACAGCCCCAAGGGCGATCTGCTCGGCAAGATCGAGCCGAAGCTCCGCCAGCGCTTGATTCGTTTGACCAAGATGGGCAACCAGTACGCCGCCTTCGTGACCTCGGCTGAAGAGGGTGCCCTCCGCCTCATCGTTCGCGAGACCCATCGCGATCCTTCGATGGGCGACCGACCGTCCTTCCCCACCACGGGTGACCTGTTCCGCGGTTACACCCGGGAGTCGATGGTCCGCACGGACTTCGACGAGGAAGACGAGGAGGGAGAGGAAGAGGAAGAGGTCATCGAAGCCGACCACGAGCCCGAGCTGGGCCCAGAGGCCGAGCTACCTTCCGACTTGCTGTCGGATGGCGGCCCGCCCATTACGATGGCCGATGATGACGACGACGAGAACTAGCGCACCGTCAGAAATGGATTGACAGTTCGGTTACAGGCTACGCCCTCACCCCAGGCCTCTCCCAGCGGGGAGAGGGGGAGGACGCGTAATCGCCTCTCCCTCTGGGAGAGGCCGGCGCGAGTAATGCGAGCGGCGGGTGAGGGCTGGTAGTGACCTCCAAGGTTCACTGACGAAGCACTAAGCCGTCGGCACCGGCACCTGGTGTTGCATCTGGATCTCGCGGCCGTCCTTGGCCGACTGCATGATGGCCAGACTCACCTCGTGGGTGGCGAGGCCCCAGCGGCCGTCGTGGATCACTTTCTGACCCAGCACCGCGGCGCGGTACATCTCTTCGAACTCTTCTTCGCCGCGCGCCTGCTCGATTGGCACCGTCACCTCATGCTTGCCGTTGTCGTCGTAGATCCAGAGCCCGTTCGGTGACTGCCGAATGTCGGCCTTCTCGCAGCTGGCGATGGTGAGCCCGAACGCGGAGTGCGTGAGGGGCGCGCGGCCAGTGGTGGGGCGCTCCTCGCTGCGTTGAGCTGTGTAACGACGCGCATCTTTCAGCGCGGCTTCCTCGTCCGCGCTCATGCCGGGCGTCACGTGACCGAGATTCGGCGGCCCGTCCCCCCAGGTCAGCTCATGGGTTCGGAAGCGGCCGTAGCCGTTGTAGACGATCGTGCAGGGGACGCGGCCCTCAAACTCCAGGTACGCGACAAACGCGCCCGGTGCCGGCCGCACCGGGTCCAGGTTCATCGACATCGCGCGCACGCTCTTCACCATGCCGCCCGCGATGAGCCGACAGATATCGATGTGGTGGGGCGACTGCCGGAACACGACACCGCCGCCCTGGGTCTCGTCTAGCTCGTAGGGCATACGGGGCCGATAGATCCAGTCGCTGTAGTTCCAGCTGTGGACCATCCCCAGGCGGCCGTACTCGCCGCTCTGCACCACCTCGGCCATCTTGCGCACGCCCGGCAGCATGCTCTGGGTGTGGCCGCACAGGAGCACCACACCGTTGCGCTCGGCCGCCTCGCACATCGCCTCGCATTGCTCCAGGGTGATCGCCATGGGCTTGGAGACGGTGACGTGCTTCTTGTGCTCGGCGGCCAGGATCGCGTGCTCCGCATGCAGATGGTTGGGCGTCGCCACCCACACCGCATCCACGTTGGGGCTCGCACATAGGCTTTCAGCCGAGTAATGGACTTCGCAGCCGAATTCCCGTCCGAATGCGTCTACCGCGTCTTTGCGGACGTCCGCCGCGGCCGTAACCTGCACCCGCGGATTGCGTTTAAAGCCTTCGAGCAGGTTGCTAGCGCCCGAGCCGATTCCAATCAGACCAAACCGCAGCACTCGTTCCTTGCTCATAAACCCCCTCTCGATGGCGTGGGAGAGGGTTGGGGTGAGGGTGACCGGACTTGTTCAGAGAACCTCGGGGGCACCACCCTAC
>DASXTD010000128.1:0-4076 GCA_036505655.1 Chloroflexota bacterium | reverse complement strand
TCCCGGGCCGATGCCGCATATCTTCTTGATGCGCAACGTCCATGTCGCCGAGACTGACGAGAAGGCGCACGAGGAAGCCCGCCCGTTTCTGGCCACCGGCGTGACCAACGTAGGCAGTGGGCCCATCGCCGAAACCCGCATCGGTTGGGGCACCAACGCGCGCGGTATGGGCAGCGATAGCGAGCTGCCCGACAACAAAGAGCGCGGGATTACCAGCGCGCAGGCAGCCCAAAGCTACGAGTTCAACATCGAGAACGGCCTGGCGCTGGTAGGAAGCCCCGAAACAGTTACCCGCAAGCTGGCGGAAGGCCAACAGCGGATTGGCTACGACCTGTTCTGCACCAACCACCAGATCGGCCGCATGCCAGCTGACCTGGTCGCCCATTCGATTGAGCTATTCGCGCGCGAAGTCATGCCCGCTTTTCAGCCCGTCGCGGCCAGCTAGGATCAGTCAAAAGCCCTTACCTTGTCATCCTGGGGAGCGAAGCAACGAAGAATCTCCCGGATGCGTATTGATCCGGGACACTTGATGCAGCCCGGGAGGTCTTCGCTGCGGCTCAGGACGACAATTCCGCCGCTTAGTGGCGACCGCCAGCCGCGGCCGGGGTTAGCCGCATGGCCTGTGCGGTGATGTCCTCGACGCTCTGTTCCAGGTCGATGCCATAGTTACCAGCGGCGTTACCCTCCTCCCCGCCGGGCACCAGGGCGTAGACCTCCAGGTGATTGCCCTCTGGGTCCAGGAAGTAGCAAGAAACAGTATTGCCACCGAATGCGTATGCATGGCTGACATTGTGGTCGATTGGGATGCCATTTTCCTTGAAGTACTCGTAGTAGGCCTTCACATCCGCCACACTGGGCACCTTCCAGGCAATATGCGCTAGCAGGTTGCTCTCGCCCTCGAGGCCCTTGGCGAGCGCGATCATGTGGTCATCTTTTTCCGTGTCGGCGGTCATGAACACCATGCGGCCTGGATTCTGATGCGTAATGGTGAGACCCAGCGTCTTTACGTAGAAATTGACCATCGTATCCAGGTCACGAACGTTGAGTACTACGTGGCTGATTCCGGTCGTTTTCAACATTGACCAAAACCTCCTGGCGTCTGCATCGGTTCACGGACTCTAGCCCGGCTTGATCTTGCTGTCAAACGGTGCCCGTCACCGGACGGCCTGGCCGCTTGGTCAGGTTAATCCGAAACGGGCACATGGAATAATCATTTCCAGATGAAACGAGGGGCGGAGGGCAGATGAGCATCAGGATCGAGTTTGAGAAGTACACACTGAGCAATGGGCTGGATGTGATCCTCCATGAGGACCATTCCATCCCCACGGCGGCGGTAAACATCTGGTACCACGTCGGCTCGCAGAACGAGGAGCCGGACCGCACGGGGTTCGCTCACCTCTTCGAGCACCTCATGTTCAAAGGCTCCAAGCATCACAATCGCGAATATTTCATGCCCCTCCAGGAAGTCGGCGCCAACGTCAACGGCTCCACCAGTACGGATCGCACCAACTACTACGAGAATGTGCCCGCCGAATACCTGGAGCTGGCCCTCTGGCTGGAATCCGACCGCATGGGCTATCTGTTGGACGCGCTCGACCAGGCAAGCTTCGACGTCGAACGCGAAGTGGTCAAGAACGAGCGTCGCCAGAGCTACGAGAACCGCCCCTACGGCCTGGCCGGCCAGGAGATCCGCAAGGCGCTCTTCCCGCCCAACCACCCGTACAACTGGCAGACGATCGGATCGCAAGAGCACCTCGACGCCGCGACCATCGAGGACGTGAAGGACTTCTTCCGCCGCTTTTACTCCCCCAACAATGCCAGCCTCTCGATCGCCGGCGACATCGACGTGGCCGAGACCAGGAAGCTGGTGGAGAAGTACTTCGGCGACCTCTCACCGGCGCCACCGGTGGGCCGCATCGAGCGGTGGGTGCCAGCGCTAGACAGCGAGGTACGGCTAAATCTCGAAGATCGCGTCCAGCTGTCGAAGCTGTACTTCGCCTGGGTGGGCCCACCTCGATTCGACCCGGACGAGGCCCCGCTGGACATTCTGGCCTCGATCATGGCCGAGGGCCGCAGCTCCCGCCTCTATCGCTCGCTGGTATACGAGCAGCAGATCGCCCGCGAGGTGAACGCTCGGTTCGGCTCCATGGAGATCGCCGGCGAGATCCGTCTGGATGCCAGCATCGTGCCGGGCGGAGACGTCGACGCCGTGGAACGCGCGCTGTTCGCCGAGGTCGAGCGACTCAAAGCCGAGCCTCCTCAAACGGAGGAGGTGCAGCGAGCCGTCAACCGTCTGGAGGCCCAGCACGTGCGCCAGCTCGAGAGTGTGGGGGGCTTCGGGGGCCGGGCCAATCTCTTGAACTTCTACAACGTCTTCACGGGCGACCCCGGCCGAGTCAATCAGGACTTCGATCGCTACGTGCGAGTGACCCCAGCCGACGTCCAGCGAGTAGCACGCCAATATTTCGGACCGGGTCGGGTGCGGCTGCTGGTGTCGCCCAAAGCCGATACGGCCCCATCGACGGTGCAGACCGACCGCGATCAGCAGCCCGGGCCGGGCCGACTGCGCGACTTCCAGCCGCCTGTTCCACAGCGGCTGCATCTGCGGGGTGGCATCGACCTCCTGGTGGTCGAGAAGCACCAGGTACCGACCATCGCGGCCGGCATCTACTTCCCCGGCGGTGCGCTCACCGACCCAGCAGAAAAACCAGGACTGGCGTCATTCGCTGCCCGGCTTCTGACGGAGGGGACCACCACGCGTTCGAGCCTGCAGATCGCGGAGGAGAGCGACTTCATCGCCGCTCGTCTGAGCGTGGGAGTGGCCCGCGAGGATTTCGTGGCCAGCACCGAGGCGCTGACGCAGCACTGGCCACGGGCGCTGGAACTGCTTACGGACATGCTGGCCAACCCGACCTTCCCTGACCAGGAGGTCGAGCGCGTCCGCAAAGAACGTCTCACCGACCTCCGCCGGCTCCGCGACGACGCCAATGCAATCGCTGGGCGGGTGAGCACGGGCGTCCTCTACGGGCGCGATACACCCTACGGCCACCCGTCCAGCGGGCGTGAGAGCTCGGTCGCCACGATGGTCCGCGATGAGCTGATCAGCCAGCACCAGCGAGCCTTCCGGCACGGCCGCCCGACGGTCGTTCTAGTCGGCGATGTCGATACTGATTCTGTCGCCCGCCAGCTCGAATCAGCCCTGGGCGCCTGGCAGGAGCTTCCTTCACCCACCGCGAACGCCAACGGCACCCCCTCCCCCTCGACGGGGGAGGGTTGGGGTGGGAGTTTGACCCCCACCACCATTTACCTGGTGGACAAGCCTGGCGCCGCCCAATCGGTCATCGACGCTGGGCACCTCACCGTATCGCGCCTCGATCCAGACTACATCCCGCTGACCGTCATGAACATGGCGTTCGGCGGCCAGTTCACGGCTCGCCTCAACATGAATCTGCGTGAGGACAAGGGCTATACATATGGTTACCGCTCGCACTTCGAGTGGCAGCGGGCGCAATCTGCGTTTTCAGCCGGCGGATCGGTGCAAACCGCGGTCACCAAGGAAGCACTGATCGAGACACTCAAAGAATTCCGCGACCTGCGCGGAAATCGCCCAATTGGCGATGAGGAATTCGAGAAGGCCCGATTGGGACTGATCCGCGGCTATCCGCCCACCTTCGAGACGTCAGGCCAAATCGTGGGCCGGCTGCTCGATCTCGTGCACTACGAGCTGCCGGACGACTATTTCCGGGGCCAGGTCGCGCGGCTGCAGGCGGTCACCTTAGATGAGGTGCTTCGCGCTGCCACGACGCATGTCGATCCCGATCACCTGGCCATCGTGGTCGTCGGCGACCGTGCCGTCATCGAGCCAGGACTAGCAGAGCTCGATCTCCCCATCGTCCACCTGGACCACGAGGGCGAGGTGCTGGACTAGCCTCACGGGCCTACCCCCTCTCCGTCTGGGAGAGAGCCTGCCCTCAGCTCGACTGGGGGGTTGGGGTGAGGGTAACCGGCCGCATTCAGTGAACCCTGTTTTCAGGGTGCTACGTGGCTAGCGGGACTCCCACTTGCCGAGACGGATG
>DASXTD010000127.1:0-3583 GCA_036505655.1 Chloroflexota bacterium | reverse complement strand
CAGGAGTTGGCCCTCAATGGCACCGGGGGCACCGTGCAGGCGCTGACGTCCGTTGCGCCCAATACCTTCGGGGCGCAGAAGACCCTCGTGATCCTTGTGAACTTCCAGGACCTTGCCACCCAGCCTTTTTCGACCGCCGATGTCCAGAGCGTCGCCTTCACGACGACGAGCAACCACTACAAGGAAAACTCCTTCCAGCAGACCTGGCTCACGGGGGACGTGACGGTCTGGTTCACCATCGCCATGTCCTACACCGTCTGCGACACCGCGACGCTGGCTACCCTCGCCAAGCAGAAGGCCAGCGCGGCCGGCTACATCCTTTCGAATTACTCGCGGCACGTCTTCGCGTTTCCCATCAATGCTTGTGGCTGGTGGGGCATGGGCAGCGTCGGGGGCAATCCCTCTCAGGCGTGGATCAACGGCGAACCCTTCTCGCTCAAGGTGTTGGGCCACGAGATGGGCCACAATCTGGGCCTCTACCACTCCCACGCCCTCGAGTGCGGAGCCAGCGCGGCCACCGGGAGCTGCTCCTCCCTCGAATATGGCGACACGCTGGACATCATGGGGAACCCGTCCTCGGGCCATTTCACCGCGTATCAGAAAGAGCGCATCGGCTGGCTCAACTACGGCGCTTCGCCGCCCCTGACCACGGTGTCGACCGAAGGCCTGTACTGGATCGATGCGTACGAAACTCCGGGGACGAACCCCAAGGCGCTGAAGATCCCCAAGTCCACCACTCCGAAGACCTGGTATTACGTCGAGTACCGTCAGGCGGTGGGGTACGACGGCTTTCTGTCCGGCAATTCGAACGTGCTCAACGGCGTGGTGATTCACCTGGGGACCGAATCGTCTCCCGACAGCAGCTATCTCCTCGACCTGACGCCCGAGACCTCCTCCTGGGACGACCCGGCCCTCGTGCTGGGGCAGAGCTTCACCGACTCCACGGCCGGCATCGTCATCACGCCTGTCTCCATGAGCGGGAGCAGCGCCTCGGTCCAGGTGACGATGACGCCCACGCCGTGCGTCCGGGCCAACCCCACCGTGACGGTCTCGCCCAGCCAGAGCCAGTGGGTGCCGGCGGGGACGACGGTGAACTACACGATGAGCGTCAAGAATATGGATGGTACCGGATGTTCCTCGTCGACGTTCAATCTCGCGGACGCGGTGCCGGCGGGCTGGACGGCCCTCCTCCCAACCCAGAGCCTGACCCTGAGCCCGGGTGCTTCGGGCTCCGCCGGTGTGCAGGTCGCCTCACCCATGGGGACCGCGGACGGCTTCTACCAGCTGACCCAGGCGGCGACCAACGCAGCCGCTCCCACGTACGCGGGCTCGACCCAGTCGACGTACGTGGTGGCATCGTCCCTCAATGTCACGGTGTCCCCGAGCCAGGCGACTTATAACCGCAATCAGAGCGTGACCCTGACGGCCACGGTCACGGGCGGCACGGCACCCGTCTCCGGCGCCAGCGTGGCCTTCACCATCACCAAGGCCGGCGGAGCCGTAACCACAGGCACGGCGACCACCAACAGCAGCGGGCAGGCCGTGTACAAGTTCCGCATCGGGAAGCACGATCCGGTCGGCACCTACTCAGTCGGCGTCAAGGCTACGCTTGGCAACGTCGCCGGCGCCGCGAGCACGAGCTTCCAGGTTCAATAGGGTGAGCAGGCGGCTCGTCCGATTCAACCTCGGCCTCGGGGTGCTCGCGCTCCTTTTCGCCGTGGCCCTGGGCAGGGAGCTGATGCACTCGCGGCCCCTGCCTGGGCCGCCCCAGATCCGGCCGGCCGCTCGTGTCCAAGTGCAGGAAGGGCCCGTTCCCGCGCAGTCAGACTCCGCGGCTGTGGGAGAGGCGCGAACCACGGGCGATCCCTCGGCCGGTGAGGTCATCGCCTCGGGCAACCTCTTCAATCCGTCCAGGAGCTCCACCGGCGCGGCGGTGGAGCAGACGGGGCCCCGGCCACTCCTCTACGGTGTCGTGGCCGGAGAAGGCGCGAAGAGCCGCGCCTACGTCGAAGACCCGGTGACCAAGGTGGTGCGCGGCTATCAGATCGGGGACACCGTGGCGGGCTGGCGGCTCGATCAGATCCGTGAGGATCGTGTGGTCATCGCCGGAGCCGAGCGCGGCATGCTGGAGGTGCTCCTTCGCGAGCCTGGGAAACCCCGACCCGCCCTGGTTGCCTCGGCCGCGGCCGCGGTGATGACCGAGGCGCAAACGATGGCGCCTGGCGCCACAGAGGCTCGGCGGGTCGAACCGGGCTCGCCGCCAGCACGGCAGGCATCAGCTTCCGACGGAATCCGCGACGCGGCCCCGCGAGGCGTCGGGGCCATTCCTGCCCAACTCTTTCGTCCTGCTCGGGCGCCGTCCAGTGCTCCTCAAGCGATACCACCAGGGCAGCAATAAAGCGAGCAAGGGTCACGGAACCGCTCCGATACACAAAAACGGGGCGGCCGCGCGGCCACCCCGTTAGTGATTTCGCTCCAGAGGTTGTCTTAGTTTGCGTTTCGCCGCTTGTGCCAGCTCCTCCCTGCCATGCCCAGCAAGCCAACGCTCAGGAGCAGCAGGCTAGCGGGCTCAGGGACTCTCGGGAGAGGGCTCGAACTCCCGGAGGCGCCGATCAAACCAGTCAGGCCAGCACCGGGGCCAGAGGTGTTGCCATTGAAGGCGTCGACGATGAAGTATTCAGCGCCATCACCATGCGGTCCGGCGGCAAGATTCAACAATTGCTCAACATCTGTCAGACTGCTTCCCTTGCTGACGGTGAACGACACTGTCTGCAAGGCGTTGGCGGACCCGGCACTGGGTGCTGTCGTGGCTCCGGCATCATTGACGAACCCAAATCCGTCAAAATGCAGGTCCTGTGTTGCGTCGCTGATGAAGCCGCTGTAATTGACTGAACTGAAGCCGCCAATAGTCAGGCCACCGCCCAGACTGTCAGAAAAGCCGAACGCGCCAGGGAAACCGGTGCCGATGATTTTAAAACCATCCGCGAGACTCACAGTGATGGTGGCCACATTGGTCGTGGTATCCAAGACCAGATGGACTGATCCGAAGTCGCCGGTCCCAAACCCCGAACCGGTGTTGCCCGTATCCAGAATGAGCGTGCAGTCTGTGACGGAAGCGCAAATATCTGCAGATGCGGGTGTGATGAGCATAGCGCCGAGGCCTAGAACCACGGCTATGGCGGCCACACCGACTAGGAGTCTCCTCTTCCCGGGTCGGAACATTGCCATGCAAAAAGTCTCCCTTACTTTGATTTGTTTTGAATGAGCCTGCGTGCAGTTCCGCTGCGAAACCATTTGCAGGTTATGAGAGCAAGGACGGGGCCAGGAGCCAGATCTGTTCAGTAACAGAGAGCTATGGCCAGAGGGTTGCCTTAGTCTCCAAAATAGTAATCTGCACCGACAGCTTGGGGCCTCCCCAACCCACTTGGAGGGACTGATCTCTCTCTGGGCTAATCGCGGGGAGACAAAGAGGCCTTTGAGACCTTTATGAGGTCGCGCTCGAGGATCTCGAGCGCAGGCAAGGTAAACTTCAACGACTGTTCCCGCCGGCAGGCTCGGGCCGGGGTCGCCATGAACAGCGCCG
>DASXTD010000126.1:0-5609 GCA_036505655.1 Chloroflexota bacterium | reverse complement strand
CCAGGGCCCCATCGATCTCCACGTTATTCATGCGATCGCCGTTGTGCCAGGCGCCCCCATGGACGTCGATCATGCTGGGAAACGGGCCCACGCCCTGGGGCTGATAGATGCGGGCCAGCCAGCTCTTGCCGCCCTGCCGCTGGTACTCCACGTCGCGCACGTCGACTTCGTATTCGAGACTGTTGGCCATTGTTGATCCTCCGAAAGCTTCGCTTGCGCCTCGCCGGATGAGCAGTTCCGATTGTAGAGCCGTAGGCGGTCCGCTCCCAGGAGAGCGCCGGGATTCAGGCGGCCTTCCAGCCCGGGAACGGGAAAAGAGATTGTGGCCCCATTACAATGCAGTCGCTCGAACAAGCGCTTATTTCGAAGGCCAGAACGGCGTAACTCAACGCAGGAGGGAGGCCGAACCGTGAGTGCTGGAAGCGAGCGCATCGTTTCTCTTCATTGCGGTTACCTGGCACCGGGCGGCGACTACGTAGACGGCTATCTCGCCCGACCGGTCGATGGAAAACCACGACCGGGCGTGGTTCTTCTGTCCGGCATGTACGGCTTGGCTTGGACTCAGCGCGAGATTACGCGCAGCTATGCCCGCGCCGGCTTCGTCGCGATCTCGCCGGACTTCTTGCTCGGGGAGAGGCCCCGGACTCAGCCCGAGGCTCTATTCGTGAAGAACTCGTTGGATGTGAACGCAACCGTCGACCATCTAGCAGGGGCGGCCGACTTTCTGCGCAGCCTCCCGTGGGTAGGTGGGAACGGCCGGGTTGGGATCATGGGTTTCTGTCTGGGTGGTGGGCTGGTGCTGCTGGCCGCGGGGCGAACGGACCGTTTCCAGGCCGGGGTCGTGTACCACCAAAGCCTGTTCCCTGACCCAGTGGAGCTGCAAACTATCAACTGTCGGCTCCAGTGTCACTATGGGACGAACGACCATTCGACCCCACGCGAGGAGGTTGATGCGTTCACCAGGGCGCTGGACGCCTATGAAAAGGAATACGAGGTCCACTGGTACGAGGGCCAGGCGCATAGCTTCGCCCAGATCACGCGCGACGCTAGTGTGCCCGCGGAACAGCGCGCCGCGGCCGATCTATCCCAGGAGCGGGCGTTTGAGTTTCTGCACCGCGAGCTGGCAGGCACTTGGGCGCCGCCCAGCCGAAAACGCCGCGCCGAGACGGCCGCCGGGGCGGCGGCGCCATAGCTGCCAACCGGCTACCGAAAGCCACAGATCCTGACTCCGCGGCGATCCTGGCACCACGCGGCAGCTTCCTCGAGGTTCTGGGCGTGGCGGCCAAGCTGGGTCTGACCTCGTTCGGCGGCCCTATAGCGCACCTGGGCTACTTCCATAACGAGTATGTCGTCCGCCGCCAGTGGCTCGACGAGCGCACGTACCTTGACCTGGTTTCTCTCTGCCAGTTCCTGCCCGGTCCGGCCAGCAGCCAGCTAGGTATCTCGATCGGCCTGCTGCGAGCGGGGCTCCCTGGGGCCTTGGCAGCCTGGCTCGGCTTCACCCTGCCTTCCGCGCTGCTCATGGTGGCCTTCGCGTATGGCCTCCAGGCGCTCTCCCCGGATCAGAGCGCTGGCTGGCTGCACGGGCTCAAAATCGTCGCCGTGGCAGTAGTGGCGCAAGCGGTCTGGAGCATGGCGCGCAGCCTGGCGCCGGATCGGGAGCGCGTCAGCATTGCGATTCTGGCCGCGGTCGCCGTCCTGGCCTGGCCGGTAGCGGCCATCCAGATCCTGGTCATCGCCATCGGTGGGCTGGTCGGCCGGTGGCTCCCGATCGCCGAAGAAGAGCCCGTGCCGCAACCGATGCCGTCCACACATGGCCGGTGGCTGGCTGTGGCGGCGCTGGTCGTGTTCTTCGCCCTCCTCGTCGCGCTGCCGGTGGCTCGCCAGGTTACTTCCAGCCAAGCGGTAGCGCTGTTTGACAGCTTTTACCGATCCGGATCGCTAGTGTTCGGAGGCGGCCATGTGGTCCTCCCGCTGCTGCAAGCGGAGGTGGTGCCACCGGGCTGGGTGACCACCGAGCAGTTCCTGGCCGGCTACGGGGCAGCACAAGCCGTTCCTGGCCCGCTCTTTACGTTCTCGGCTTACATCGGCGCGGTCAGCCAACGGCCTCCCAACGGCTGGGCAGGGGCGACGATCGGGCTGGCCGCCATCTTTCTCCCGTCGTTCCTGCTGATCATCGGGGTGCTGCCGTTCTGGGACCGCGTCCGTACTGACGCCCGTTTCCGCTCTGCTCTCCGCGGCATCAACGCGGCTGTGGTCGGCATCTTGCTGGCTGCGCTCTACAATCCGGTCTGGACCAGCGCGATCCTCAAGCCACTGGACCTTGCTGTGGCCACAGTCGCCTTCGGTCTCTTGATGTTCTGGAAGGTTCCTCCCATCGTGGTAGTTCTTCTGTGCGCCGTGAGCGGATTTCTCCTCGGGTTACATTAGTGCGCCGTCAGAAATGGATTGAACTGTCCACCATCGGTAGGGGTCAGGCTTGCCTGACCGGCGGGCGACGCAAGCGGCGCCCCTACCCGTGCACCAGCATGACGGAGGAGCAGTCCAATGAATGAGAGAGCGCCCGGGTCACTGTGGCTCGATCTGCTGGGCGCCCAGGTCAGACTGGTGCACGGAGCGCGCTTCACGCACCGCGTCATCGAAGCCGGTACCGGCCCAGCACTCATCCTCGTGCACGGCGTGGGGAGCAGCGCCGAACTGTTCGCTCGCAACGTCATGCCGCTCGCGCAACACTTTCACGTGTATGCCATCGATGCGCTCTACCACGGCTACTCATCGCTCGAGCCCTATGACGCCGAGAATCGAGTGCGGACCCAGGCCGACGCCCTGCTCGACTTCATGGACGCCGAGGGAATCGAGCGCGCCCACCTGGAAGGCGAGTCCATGGGCGCGGGCATGATCTTCGACCTTGCGATGCGCCATCCCGAGCGCTGCGGCAAGCTGGTGATCACGTCGGGCTCGTATTTCGTGAACATGAAGCGGAAGTTCGAGGCGGGACCGGAAGCGGACCTGCTCGTGCCGTTGAGCCGCGAATCCGTCGCGAACCTGAGTCGGGAAACCGTTCGTCGCCGCATGGAATACCTGGTCGCGAGCCCCGACCACCTGACCGACGAGCTGGTCGAGGTGCAGTACCAGATGTACCGCGATCCAGCGATCCTGGACTCGATGAAGCGGGTGTATGGGGTTATTGCCCCCCGTCCGCGTCTGCTGTTTTACGAAGAAGAGGAGGCGGCCCAGCTGAGCGTGCCGGCCTTGGTGATCTGGACCGACCAGAACCGCGGTGCTTCAGCCGCGGTGGGGGAGTATCTGGCCCAGTGCCTGGGCGCTCAGTACCACCTCATCCGCGACGCCGCCCATTGGCCACAGTGGGAGCAGCCCGAAGAGCACAATCGCACGGTTACTGACTTCCTGCGATCCGGATGACCGTCGTCAGCCAGGCTATGGTTGAATGCAGCAAAAGCCTTTTGGTGGGAGCGAGCAACGATGATCAATCGCAATGAGTACAACCGCAGAAACATCGAGGAGTTCCGTCGCCGAGGCGGCCAGGTGGGCGGCAACTTTGAGGGCCGGCCCCTCATCCTGCTGACGACGGCGGGTGCGAAGAGCGGTCGGCCCCATACTACGCCCGTGATGTATCGAAAAGATGGCGACCGCATTGCGGTCTTCGCATCCAAGGGCGGGGCGCCCACCAGTCCTGACTGGTACCACAACCTGGTGGCCAACCCGACCGTCACGGTCGAGCTTGGGACCGACACGTTCGAGGCGAAGGCATCGGTAGCCAAAGGCAAGGAGCGCGACGACCTCTATGCGCTTCAGTCCCAGGAGTTTCCGCAGTTCGGCGAATACCAGCAGAAGACCACACGCAAGATCCCCGTGGTCATCCTCGAGCGTATTACCTAACGTCAGCCCTCTGTCCCGCGCTCCAGGACGTGGGTGGGCTTGATCCGCAAGGTCACTCGGGTCTCGCCTTCGCGGAACGAATAGAGGTCTCGCCCCAGGTATTTTTTGGCCAGACGATTGATGTCGTCATTCGCGCCCTGATCGGGCCCGCGCTTCTCGACGATCTTGCCGCGGACCACTACCGTCCGATATTGGTTTTGAGAATCAACCACGGTCACCGCTACTCGCGGATCGCGCGCCATGTTCTTGGTCTTGATACGCCCCTCGGCGCTGTTGATGAGGATGTGCGAACCGTCAGGCTCGACATCCACCCAGACCGGAGTGGCCTGAGGGGAGCCATCTCGCATCACGGTGCAGAGGATGGCAATCTGTTTTTCCTGGAGCAGCTTCACCCCACCGGGGGACAGTCGATCTGTGCGAGGCATCCGCACCTCCTCTAAATGGTCTAGCGGAACATGTCCGTATCCGGGGGCCGTACCAGCGTCCTGGCGGTCGCAGAGGCCGCCGGCGTGTAGCCGAAGCCGCGAATGAGCGCGACGGGTACGCCGCTGATCTTGCCCATCACCAGCTCGGCTGAGCCGCACAGCTCGTCCGCCACCGCGCTGATGCTCACCTGGAGGAGATAGCCGTGCGGATCCTCCACCCCGACGTGGCTCAGCAGCGGCTCCATTCCGGCGATGCCGATGGCGACGTCCGTCGTGCCCTCGCGCCACGCGCGCCCAAACGTGTCCGAGACGATGACGGCGATCTCGGCCCCAGTACGCTCGGCGATGCCGGCGCGAATGCGTTCCGCCGAGGCGTCTGGGTCGATCGGCAGCAGGCACACCACATCGTTGCCGGGAACATTCGAGCGGTCGATGCCCGCGTTCGCGCACACGAAACCGTGGCGGGTCTCGGTGATGATCAGGCCGCGGTCCATGCGCACGATGCGATGTGCCTCGCGGAGGACCGCTTCGACCAGGCGCGGATCTCGCTTCCAGGCCGCGGCGTATTCCTGCGCGAAGGCTGAGGGCACCATGTCGTCCAGGGCCTGGAGCCGCCCCTCCGCCTTGGAGACGACCTTCTGGGTCACCACCAGCACGTCGCCCGACTCGATCGCCAGGCCTTGAGCAGCGATGGCGCTGTGTATCAGCTGCGCCAGGTCATCGCCGTCCTGCACCTCCGGCAGGCCGCGCACGCCGATCACCCGCAGCTCACTTACCCCCTCCCCCCTCGCGGGGGAGGGCTGGGGAGAGGGGGAAGCTGTCACTTGCCCGAGAGACCAGGCTCTGGCAAATGAGTGATGCGCACGCCGGCATGCGCTTTGTAGCGTCGGTTGATACGCAGCAGCAGTGCCGTAAACGCTTCCAGGTAGAAGGCGCTCTCCAGCGGACCCGCATCCACGCCACGGGCTCCAGGCAAAGTCTCGGCAAGGGCCATGGTCTGCTGCTTGGCTTCCGCGTCGTCGCCGCAGACAAGCACATCGGCATCCACTGGCTGGCTCAGGTCCGCCAACGTCGGAGCGCTGAGATGGTGGAACGCGGCGACCACCCTGGCCTCCGGCAGCAGCTCTTGCAGCTCTTGGGCCGCCGAGCCGGCTGCGACGTGGGCTAGCTTGGCCACCCCACGCACGAACTCGAGGGGCACGATGGTGCTGATGACCGTTTTGCCAGCAACTGCGCTGGCCAGGGGTTTAACCGTTTCCATCATTCCATCGTAGGGAATCGCCA
>DASXTD010000125.1:0-2165 GCA_036505655.1 Chloroflexota bacterium | reverse complement strand
GGCATCGGCTCGAGCAACAGCTCCACAGCCTGGATCCCAATGCGTTTCTCGCGTTGCCTTTCTGGACGGTCGAGTACGTCGGAGCAGGACCATTCCGCCTTGATCATTGGGAATCGGGCGCGTACTTCGACGTATCGGCCTTTGGTGGGCATGTATTGGGGCGGCCCCAGATCGACCGCATTCACGTGACGTTCATCGGTGACGCCAACACTGCGCTGGCCAACCTGCTATCGGGTGAGGTCAGCCTGGTGGTGGACGATGCCATGACGTTTCAGCAGGCAGCCGTTGCCCAGCAGGAGTGGGAGTCCACCCATGCCGGCACGATCCTCGTGCAGCCTAGTCTGTGGCGCACTATCCAGATCCAGCTGGTTCCTGAGCGGCAGGGGGCCAACGCTCACGTCTTATCGGATGTTCGAGCGCGGAAGGCGCTGATGTCCACCATCGACAAGCAGGCCATTAACGACGGCGTTTACGCTAGACAAGCGATTCTGGCTGACAGTCTGATTCCACCCACCGTCAATTACTACTCGGAGGTTGACGCGGCGGTGGTGAAATACCCGTTTGACCCAGCCCGCGCAGCTCAGCTCATGAACGACGTCGGCTACACGAAGGGCACGGATGGTTTGTTTACCAGCCCGGCTCAGGGGCGTCTCAGCCTCGAGCTGATGATCACGCAAGGTGCCCAGAACGCGACCGTCCAACAAATTCTGGCGTCCACCTGGCGGCGGGCCGGTTTCGACATCTCGCAGGCTATCCTGCCTCAGGCACAGGCGCAGGACCCGCAAGTGCGAGCTATGTTCGAGGCGATGGTCTATACCGGCGGGAATCAAGGTGAGGACCAGCTACCCAACTTTACGAGCAGCAGCATTCCGCACCCGGAAAACCGTTGGAATGGAACGAACCGTGGCTCGTGGGTCAACCCGGACTTCGATCGACTGGCAGAGGCCTACAACACGACACTGGATGCCAAGGAGCGCGCGCACCAGATCGCTCAGCTGGTGCAGATCTTTAGCGACGAGCTGCCGTCGTTTTCAATCAATTTCGATCCGGGGACGACCTCCTTCCGGTCCAACCTGTCCGGGCCAGCCCTGTCGGCCCCGGGTAGCTCCACCGCCTGGAACATCTGGCAATGGCAGGTGCAGTAGGGGCGACTACTCGGTAGCGGCCCAGAGCACGCGATTGCCAGGCACATCGAGGACCTTCTGCCAGCTGTCACCGCGGTCATGGCTCACCATGATGCGGCCGGGTCCGGTCGGGCCCTGAGCTGAACCACGGGATACGCGGCCGATCCCGGCAAACGCGCCGTTTGGATCAGTGGGATGGTTGGTCAGCGCCCAGGCCATGGGCTCCATCTCTTCTTCCAGGCCCTCCACCACACGATGCCAGGTCTGCGCCACGTCGTCGCTGCGGAAGATCGCCGAGCGGGCGTACTCGGGGCGCTGCCAGGAACCCGGTGAATGATCGGCGGTCGCGATCAGCATGGTGGGGTTGCCGCCGGACCGCTCCGGTGGCAGGAAAATGAAATCGTGGAAGTAATCGCGCGTGAAGCCGTTCTCCGCGCGCTCCCACCCCTGGCCCGGATCAGGCGTGGTGAAGAAACCGCGGGCGCTGGAGACGAACCACTTGTCGAAGTGGTGCGGGAGCGTCGCGATGACATGAATGTCGAGGTAGTCGATACCGGTATCGACCTCTTCCCAGGACTCGCCTCGGTCGAAGCTGCGTAGGATGCCGCCGTGTTCGAGGCACAGGTAGATCATGTTCGCATCGTCTGGATGAACGTACACGGTGATGATGTGGCCCAGGGCGGGCGGGTAAGGCGTCCACCACTTCTTGCGGACATCATCGGGTAGGGCGCGGAGGGACTCGTTCTCGGTCCAGGTTTCGCCACGGTCGTCACTGCGATAGAGGAAGACGCCCTCGGTGCCGGTGAAGACGACGTCTTCGTTGGTGGGGTCCACATTCGTCGCGCGAATGTCCCCCTCGAAGATCTTCTTCCAATGCAGGCCGCCGTCTTCGGTGCGGTACAGACCATCGTAGGCCACGCCGACATAGACGCGCTGGGGATCGCGCCGGGAGCCGGACACGGACTCGACGACTTTGTCCTTGAACTCGTGGTTCACGATCTCCCAGCCGTTGCCATTCGACTTGATGACGAACATGCCTTC
>DASXTD010000124.1:0-6780 GCA_036505655.1 Chloroflexota bacterium | reverse complement strand
GTTTGCAAATTTTCCCTACGATCCGAATCGGGCCGCCCAGGAGCTTGCCGCTGGAGGCTGGACACGAGCCGCGGACGGGAGACTGCTGAACCGGGAGGGCCAATTGGTCCAGATCGAGATCCGAGCCACCCCCGCCGAAGCGAAGGATCTGGCGGTCGTGGCAGAGGGCTGGCGGCGTCTGGGAGCGGAAGTGATTGAGTACGTTCCGCCGGAAGCGCTCAACCGGGAGAACGCCTTCAAGTCCCAATTCCCAGCCACCAACGCGACGGCGCAGGGAAGCGGGGATGGCATCTTTGTCGGCTTCGACAGCCGACAATCGGCGGTCGCGGAAAGCAACTGGATAGGGAACAATCGGGGGCACTATATGAATCCCGCCCTCGATCGGCTGATCGACCAGCTCAGCGCATCGCTCGATATCACCGAACAGGCGCACATCCTTCGACAGGAGGCCGATGTCCTCGCGGCGGACTTGCCTGCCCTTCCGGCCTACTTCCGCCTCAGCTCCACATCCATCCGCAACACAGTTCGCGGCCCCATCTACGAGGACTTCCCGGCCACTCAGGGCTCCGGCAACACCATCGCTCGCAATGCCCACCTCTGGGATAAGGTGTAGCTGACCCGCCCACCCATAGGGGTCAGGCATGCCTGACCCGCCGTCAAGCAGAAGAAAGGAACGCCGAAATGGCCAGCTACAGCCACTGGGCAATCATCGATACCGTTGATGGGCCAATGTCCATGTACGTGGCGGTGCCGGGGGGCGGTGACCCGCGGCCAGCGGTGCTGATCATCCACGGGATCGATGGCCTGGCAACCGGTACGACCGCCGTGGCGGATCGTTTCGCTGAAGAAGGCTATGTGGCCGCGGCGCCCGATCTTTTCCATCGGGGCCCGATCCCCTCATCCTTTGAGGATCTTTACAAGCGCCGCCGCGGGCATACCGACGCGCAGACGAGCCTCGACATCGCCGCCGCGATCGCCCATCTGCAGGTGCAGCCGCTAGTTAAACCCGGCCCGGTGGGAATCATCGGCTTCTGCATGGGAGGTCGAGTTGCCTATTACATCGCGGGAACGAATCCCAGCATTGGTGTAGCAGCGGACTGCTACGGCGGAGGACTGTTCGTGAGTGAGGGTGGCCCGGCCCCGATCGAATACACCGGCAATATCCGTTGCCCGATCATCCTTCTGGACGGCGAGCTGGACCGCAATCCGTCACCCCAGGACCTGCAGGCTATCCAGGCTGAGCTGAAAAAATATGGCGTTACCTATGAGGCTCATATCTACCCGGGCGTTGGCCACGGCTTTATGGGGGAGGAGCCGTCAGATACCAGCCCGGAGGCGAGCGACGAGGCCTGGAAACAAGTCTGGGCTTGGTTCCATCGTCATCTGGAGACGGCGCCCAACACCTATGTCCAGACTCGCATCCCCGCCCCCCAGCGGTAGCCTCTGGGCCAACAATCTCGCGAACTCCCTCTCCTGCCGCAGCGGGAGAGGGTGGGGGTGAGGGCCCAGCACAATTCGCGCTGGACCCGAGGGGCGAGATGGTGCATGATGCCCTCGTCTAGGGGAGGCAACGATGGTACAGATCGAAGACAAACCCACTACAGTGGAGCAGGACGTTGCGGCTCCCGCGGCACCTGCCAAACGACCATCAGTTAGCCCGAGCGATATCCGCCAGCTGATTCCAGCCCTGGGCCTCAGGGAGTATTGGTACCCGGCCCTTGAAGACAAAAAGGTCAAGAACAAGCCGGTCGGCGTCAAGATCTGCGGCGAGGACCTCGTCTTCTTCCGCGACACGCAGGGCCTCGTAAGCGCCCTGTGGAACGTCTGCCCGCACCGAGGCGGCAGCCTGATGCACGGCGATTGCCACTATCCAGGCACGGTCTCGTGTCCCTATCACGGCTGGACCTATGACGGCGACGGCAATCTCCTGGCGGTAATTCCGGAAGGGCCCGACTCCAAGATGCCGGGCAAGGTTCGGGCGCGCAAATATCCGACTCAGACACACAAAGGAATGGTGTTCGTCTGGATGGGCAATGGGGAGCCTGCCCCCATCGAGGAGGACGTCCCTCCCGAGTTCTTCGACGAGGTTACCCTGCAGCTCTACAACACGGAATACTGGCCGGTACAGTGGAACCTGGCCCTGGAGAACGGTGGCGATGCCCACGTGCCATACGTGCACCGCAACTCCGTGAGGCAGCTCATGGGCCCCTTCATGTGGAGCTCGCCTATGGGGGGCCAGCAGAAAGTGGTAAATGGCCGCGCCGTCGTGATCGAACGTGGTGAAGCTGGCGGCCTGCGCATCCGAACGGCCATGACCAAGCAGGCTTACCAGCGGTACTTCCCTGGGCTGAATGCCGCGTGGCCCAAGCACAAATGGCGCCTGCTCTGGACCTGGATCTGGGCGCCGGGCCGCAAACAGGTCGCCAAGCTGCCGGTCTGGGATTGCCCGGAGGAGTGGCGAGGCGGTCACCACCTACCCTCCATGTATCGAGGGGATCACAAGACGGACTTCATCACCCGCTGGTGCATTCCAGTGACTGAGAAGCTGTCACGAAATATCGAGGTTAAGTCGGTGCGGCCGGGCAATTGGCTCAGCTCGTTGTGGGAGAAAGTCTCGTTCAAGGTCTACTGGCGGTGGGCCATGTGGCTGAACTTTTCGTACCAGGACTTCCGGGCAGTAAACCCGCAGCGCTATGACACCCCGGAGCACCTGTCGCCGACCGACATCCACCAGGTGTACTGGCGGCGGCTCGTCCTCCAGGCCCGTGGCATGATGCAGGCCGAGGATGCCGAGTCCGTTCCCACGACAGACGCCGAGAAGCTGTCGATCGAGCTATCCCGCAGAGATCCCGAGCCCAAATAAGGCTCCCGCGGTCGTTTGCCGGCATCGATACGCGCTCTCACCTCGCGGCGGGGGCGAGTGAAATGAGAGTGTCATGATCATCGACATCCACGCGCACGTGGTGCCCGAGCATTTTCCGCCGGCGGGCAGCCGCGCGAGTGCCGCGCGATGGCCCTTCATGGAGCATTTTGAGCCAGGGCGCGCGAGGACCATGATCGCGGGCGAGAACTTCCGCACCGTGACCGATCAGTGTTGGAACCCGACCCGCCGCGTTCATGACTTCCAGGAAGAGGGCGCGGACACGCAAGTCATCTCGCCGATGCCGGAGCTGCTGTCGTACTGGTTCACCCCCCAGGACGGCCTGGACTTCGCCCGCTACACCAACGAGTTCATCGCCAAACTGGTCCAGGCCGCGCCCAAGGCCTTCTTTGGGCTGGGGATGGTGCCGCTGCAGGATCCTGAGCTCTCCGCCAAAGAGTTGAAGAACATCAAGCAGTCGGGGCTGCTGGGAGTCGAGATCGGCTCCAACATTCTGGGAAAGTCCCTGGGGGAGCCGCGGTTCCTGCCGTTCTACGAGGAGGTGCAGCGGCAAGGGCTGGCGATTTTCGTCCACGCGCTGCATCCGACTATGGCCGACCGCTTCGTCGGGCCGTCCGGCCTCGATAACCCGATCGGCTTTCCGACCGATACCGGTCTGAGTATTGCTTCGCTGATCACCAGCGGCGCCCTGGAGCATTGCCCGGATATTCGCATGGCGTTTAGCCATGGCGGCGGCACGTTCCCATTCTTCCTGCCTCGACTGGACCACGCCTGGAGCGGCCGCTGGAATCTCGAAGCGCCGGATCCCAGCGTCCCTCGCCGCGGCCAGTTGCCCGAAATGCTGCCCCAATCGCCGAGCTCCTACGCCCGCCGTCTCTACTACGACACGCTGCTGTTCGATGGGCGTGCCATCCGCTATCTGAAGGACATCATGGGGACCAGCCAGCTCCTGGTGGGAACCGACTTCCCCTTCGTGCCCCGCGAGCGACCGGTGGGCAAGACTCTGCGCTCGCTCGGCCTCACAGAAGACGACCTGGAAGACATCTCCTGGCGGAACTGCCTCCGCTTCCTGGGCGCCGAGCTGCCGAAGTGACGAATGACATGTGGCGATGGCAGCGGGCGCTCCTGGTCCCGATGTGTGGGCTCGTGGCAGTAGCGTGCGCGCCGGGCTCGTCATCGAACACAACTGGAGGGGAGCGAGCAACCAACCCCACGGCTGCAATTTCCCGAGTGACGCTGGCGAACGGACTGGAAGTCGGCAATCTGGCCACCAAGCTCCAGCTGAGCGGCGGCTACGACCAGGACTACCTGTTGATGTCGAATAGTCCGCTGGTGGTCCTGGATCCGCGCGGCGCACCGCTCCCCCGTCTGGCTGCTGAGCTGCCCGCCCAGGACCGCGGTTCCTGGCAGGTCAACGCGGATGGCAGCATGGCCACAACCTGGAAGATTCGCCCGAATGCGATCTGGCATGACGGTCAACCCGTAACCTCCAAAGATTTTGTGTTCGCCTTGAAGGTGTACCTGGATGAGGCCATCCCGGTCCGGGAGCGCCAGCCGGAACGGTTCATCGACCGTATCGATCCAGTAGACGCATCGACCTTCACGATTCGATGGAAGGTATCCTATGCAGCCGCCGATCGCCTCCTCAGTGGCGAAATGGAACCACTGCCGTCCCATATCCTGGCGCCGCTCTACGACAGCGACAAGGACGCGTTCGTGAATGCGCCGTTCTGGTCCAGCACCGCCTACATCGGCGCGGGTCCGTACCGCCTGATGGACTGGGATAAGGGCGTGCGGCTGGTCTATCGGGCGTTCGACGGCTATTTCCTGGGTCGGCCGAAGCTCGATGAAGTGGTCTTCCATGTCGTCACGGACGTGGATACGGTTCCTGCGCTTCTGCTCAGCGGTGCGGTGGACGCGAGCGTGGCTTTCGTCCTCACTCAAGAGGGAGCGCAAGGCGTCCAGCAGCAATGGTCACGGACGGGTGAGGGCCAGGTCATCACCTATCCGGTATGGCTCCGGGCTCCGCAGTTCCAGCTGGACCCGGCTAGGAACCAACAACCCGCGCTGCTGGATCTGCGAGTGCGCCGCGCTATCGCCCATGGGGTAGACCGCGCCGGCCTGGTCGAGGCTATCCTGGGCGATCCCACCCTGGTGGCGGACACGATGGTTCCGCCGGCTAGCCCACTTTATCCGCGCGTTCAGAGCGCGATTACCACCTACCCGTTCAACCCGGAGCGCTCGCTCGCCTTGCTCCAGGAGGTCGGCTGGACGAAACGCGGTGACCAGCTCGTGGACGCGAACGGCCAGCGTTTCACGCTGGACATCCAGGGCTCCAACCGAGGGGTCAACCTCCGCGAGGCGGGTATCATTGCCGCTAATCTCAGAAACCTGGGCATGCAGGTGACCGAGACCCCGATTTCAACGGCGCAGGCCCAGAGTCCGGAGGGGTCGGCCAGCTTCCCGGGGCTGGCGATCACCACGGCCGCCATTGACATCCCCCGCGGGATGAGTCGGTTGACTTCGACCGAATGCAAGACGGCCCAGAACCATTTCACCGGCAGTAACACAGGGTGTTGGCTCAACCCCGAGTACGATCGACTGTTCCATCTGGCCAGCACCACGCTAGACGAAGGACAGCGGGCAGACACTATCATCGACCTGCTTAAGGTCCAGACCGCTGATCTGCCCGTATTCGGCGACTTCTACCACACGGAGAACTTCGGGGTGCGGAAGGGCTTGATGGGCCTCACCCCGCGGTGGCCCTCGCAGTCGGGCCACACCTGGAACGCCCACGAGTGGTACTGGGCTTCCTGAGAACAGAGGAGTAGGACATGGGCGAAATCCTGGGACTGGGCCTTTCGCACGCGGGCATGTTCGTTTACCCAGACGCCGAGATGGTCAACATCCTGAAGCGCGAGCTGGCGCGCCCGACCGTTCCTCCCGAAATGCGCGAGGTCAAGAATTGGCCGAAGGCGATGCAAGAGGAATGGGCCGATGACGAAGGTCTGGGCGCTGCGAAGCGGCATCGAGAGATCGTCGTGAACGGCTTCCGCCAGCTGCGGGAAGAGCTCGACTCGTTCAAGCCCGACTTCGTGCTGATCTGGGGCGACGATCAGTACGAGAACTTCCACGAAGACGTGGTGCCGCCCTTCTGCGTCTATGCCTACGAGGAGGCCGAGTGCCGTCCATTCCGCAGCGGGGGCCCCTTCAACCGCACCACGAACGTATGGGGCCATCCGTCTGACGCGACCCGGACCGTGAAGGGCCATCGGGAGGCCGCTACCTACTTGACCGAGCAGCTCCTCGGGCGGGACTTCGATGTGGCGTACGCGTTCAAGCCGCACCACCATCCGGGGCTCGCCCACGCATTCATCAACACGGTGCTGTACCTCGACTATGACGAGGAGGGGTTCGACTACCCCATCATCCCTTTCCACGTGAACTGCTATGGCAGTGACCTGCTCCGCAACCGCCGAGGAGAGGGCGAGACGTTCGGGCGGATCCCGCCGTCGCCTTCACCTCGTCGCTGTTTCGACCTGGGGCGAGCGGTGGCCGACGCGATCAAGGAGAGCCCGTACCGTGCGGCTGTGATCGGCTCATCCTCCTGGTCACATGCGTTTCTGACCAAGAAGCACCACGGCCTCTATCCAGACATCGAGGCCGATCGGACCCGCCTGGAGCAGCTGCGGAAGGGCCAGCACAGCGAGTGGCGTGATTTAACGCTCGACGCGCTGGTGGATGCTGGTCAGCACGAGTTTCTGAACTGGATTTGCCTGGCTGGCGCCATGGCCGATCGCAAGCCCGAAGTCCTGGCCTACGCCGAAACCTGGGTACTCAACTCGGACAAAACGACTGCACTCTTCCGCGCGTAGGTTGCGCACTCTTACCCTGGCGCT
>DASXTD010000123.1:0-9409 GCA_036505655.1 Chloroflexota bacterium | reverse complement strand
GAAAGGGCGATCTTGTCCGAAAACCAATAGGATCCGACGTTCATGACCAGGGCCAGGATGATGGCGAACGTCATTCCGGTTGGCCCGGCAACGGTTCGGCCGATCAGTACCAGGATTCCGGTGAGCGCTGTGAGCAAGATGAAGGTCTTAAAGGTGTTTGCCGTGCTCATCGTCGAATCTCTTCTTTTCCCTTTCTGCGGATAACCTACTCGGCTACTAGCATATCAAAAGTGGCAGGTTTTTAGTTAAGTTCTTGGTTAAACCTGCGGGTTGTACAGATTCCATCAGTAACGACTCAACCGAGTTGAGCGCCCACAAAAGCCGGCCGGCCGCGGAGGAAGGCATCGATGGGCATAGCGCGTCCGCCTTCCAAACCAACGATGCGCGGCAGAAGGACGCCCTCCCCGGTCCCGATGGCTACGCTGGCTTGCCTGCCCAATCCCCAACTCTGGACCTGTCCGGGCGTGCCGCTGACCGACGGATCGCGGTCGGCGGCCAGAATGCGGAGGCGTTTGCCTTCCCAATGCGTGAAGGCCTGAGGCCAGGCGGCGTATGCGCGGACCCGTCGCCAGCACGCATCGGCCGGCTCGCGCCAGTCAAGCCGTCCATCCGTGGCCTGGGTGGGCCGGGTGTAGGTGGCCTGGCTCTCTTTCTGAGGCCGCGGCTCTATGGCTCCGGCCGCGTGAAGTCCCAGTGTCTCGACGAGCAGCTCAGCGCCTGTCGTTGACAGGCGTTCGTTGAGGGTGACCTGGTCGTCTATGTCCTCGATAGGGGTGGCCTCCTGCGCAAGGATGGGACCTGTGTCCATGGTGGCGTCCATGAGCATGACCGTCACACCAGTCCGGCGGTCGCCGGCCAGAATGGCGGCTGACACCGGAGATGCGCCCCGGTGCCGCGGAAGTAACGAGAAATGCACGTTGAGACAGCCGAGCCGCGGAAGCTCCAGAATCTCGGTCGGCAGGATCTTGCCGTATGCAACCACGACGACGGCGTCGGGTTCATGCTCGGCGATGGGTTGGCAGGCGACGGTGCGCCGCAACGTCATGGGCTGGTAGATCGGGAGCCCAGCCGCCTCTGCGGCGACGGCAACCGGTGGCTGCTGTTCCCGTCGTCCCCTGCCCACGGGCCGCGAGGGCTGAGTCACCACGAGTGCCACGTCATGTCCAACGGCGACAAGCGCGTTGAGCGTGGGGACAGCGAGGTCTGGAGTGCCCATGAACACGATCCGCGTTGGGATTACCCCCACAGCGCTTAGGTCAAGTGAACGCTTATGACCGCTGTGTTATACTCGCCCTGGCCCGCGCGCCCAGGAGGGTCGGATTCCTGTTCACGATGGCATCGTTACCTACCACCTGGGCATGCGAGAGCTTCCCTCCTCTTTACGGCCACGAGAACGACTGCTAGCGAACGGCGCCGAAGCGCTAGCCAATGATGAGCTGCTTGCCATCCTGTTTCGCACGGGCACGCCGGATGCGAGTGCCCTTGAGCTGGCCGGCTCGCTGTTGTCCAAGTTCGGCGACTTGATTCGGCTCCAACGGGCCAGTGCCCAGGAGCTGGCGCACGAGCCAGGCGTCGGAGAGGCCAAGGCGGCATCCATCGTGGCTGCCTTTGAGCTGGGCAAACGGTTCATGACTTTGGTTCCCGAAGACGGGATGCAGGTGTCCGGGCCTCAAGACGTGTATCGATTGCTACAGGGAGCGATGAGCTTCCAAGAACAGGAAAACGTGCGGGTACTGTTGCTCAACACTCGGAACCGAGTTGAGGGCGTCATCACCACCTCGGTAGGGAGTCTCAATAGCTCCACCGTGCGGATTGCCGAGCTGTTTAAGGACGCAGTTCGCCGACAAGCAGCCGCCATAGTGCTGGCGCACAACCATCCCAGCGGTGACCCTACACCTTCCGCTGACGATGTAGCAGTGACGCGAAAGGCGGTAGAGGCGGGGAAGCTGCTGGATATCGAAGTCCTTGACCATATCGTCATCGGCCAGCCGCGAGGCGATCGTCCGGGCTGGGTAAGTCTGCGGGAGCGAGGGCTCGGATTCGATGGGCCCGTGTCCGCCTAGCGGAAGCTGAAATTCAATGCTCAATAAGCTGTGGGGCTTCTTCTCCCAGGACATCGGTATCGATCTGGGAACCGCCAATACCCTGGTACTCGTGCGCGGCAAAGGGATTGTCATCAACGAGCCCTCGGTGGTGGCTATCAATCGCAAGACCAGGCGCGTCCTGGCGGTCGGCGCGGAAGCCAAGCGTATGGTCGGCCGCACGCCGGCCGACATCATCGCCATTCGGCCCCTCCAGGATGGCGTGATCTCAGACTTCGACGTAACCGAGCGAATGCTGGGATACTTCATCCGGCAAGTCCACGATCGATATGCTCCGATTCCTCGGCCGCGCATGGTGATCGCGGTCCCTTCGGGCATTACCGAAGTGGAGCGGCGCGCGGTGCAAGAGGCGGCGATGAGCGCGGGCGCGCGAGAGGCCTGGCTCGTGGAAGAGCCCATGGCGGCTGCGATCGGCGCCGGGCTTCCTATTACCGAGCCGAGCGGTTCGATGATCGTGGACATCGGGGGCGGGACAACCGAGGTGGCGGTAATCTCCCTGGGGGGCGTGGCCGCCAGTCGATCGATTCGTATCGCTGGCGACGAGCTGGACCAGGATCTGATTAACCACATGCGCGAGAGACACAACCTGGCTATTGGAGAACGCATGGCGGAACAGGTCAAAATGGCGGTGGGCACCGCCTTGGCCGTCTCCAACGGCGGCTACGCCCTCGCACGGGGCAGGGATCTGCGGACCGGGCTCCCCAAGGAGGTCCAGGTGGCAGGCAGCGAGGTGGCAGAGGCTATTAGTGGCTCGATCAATGCGATCGCCGAGGCCGTGAATGACACGTTGGAGGAGACGCCCCCCGAGCTGGTCGCTGACCTCATGACCTGCGGCATCGTCCTGGCCGGTGGCGGCGCCCTGCTGACTCACCTGGATACGCTGATCAGTCAGCGCACTCACATGCCGGTGAAGCTGGCGGAAGATCCACTCGGCTGCGTGGTGCGTGGAGCCGGGAAAGTGCTGAACGACCTCGATATACTGCGTCGAGTAACGATTCCTGCCCACGACGGCGCAATCCGCCGGCATTAGGTATTAGGCATCAATGGATACTGGACTTGCTCGGCCACGTAGTGCCCTTCCCAGCCGCGCACAGACGCGGATGGCGGTGGTTGCCCTGGCGGCGAGCGCGGTGCTGATGGTCTTTCCCGAGTCTCGCGCCCTGCTTCAGGGATGGGGCGCTCAGTTCTTCGGCCCGGCGCAACAGGCGATTACCCGCTCCACAGTGGGTGTAGGGGAGGCAGTCGGCGTAGTGACCCGCGCCGGGCAGCTGGCGGCGCAGAACCGCAATTACCGTGAAGAGATCGATCGGCTCCGCTCACTCGATGTCCAGGTCAAGCGCCTGGAGACGGAAAACGAGGACCTGCGCCAACTTTTGGAGATGCGACGGCGTTCGTCAATCGGCAACCTGGTTTCCGCACAAGTGATCGCTCGAGATCCCCTGGCCCTGATTCAGGCGCTCGTCATCGATCGAGGAACGAATGATGGGCTGGTGGCCAACATGCCCGTCATCACTTATCAGGGAGTGGCGGGACGGGTGATAGAGGTCAGTCCCACCACCGCCAAGGTGTTGCTGGTGGCCGACGTCAACAGCGCGGTCAGCGTGGACGTCGATGGTGCCGACTCCCACACCAGTGGAGTAGTGCGGGGGACCGGGGACGGCCGGCTGCTGCTGCAATACGTTCCTCGTGAGGATGCTTTGCATCTGGGTGACCCCGTGACTACCTCGGGGATCGGTGGAATTTTCCCCCCCGGCCTGCTGGTAGGAACGGTCGATCAGGTACGCTCGGCCGATGTGGGTGTGTTCCAGGAGGCGCTGGTCCAGCCGGCCGTTCGCTTGAAGGACATGGAGCGAATCTACGTGGTATTGACAAGGCAATAAATGAGCGGAGCGATAAGCGGAACGGCCACGGGCGCCAATTTGGAGATGTGGCCGAGGTGGGGCCGTTAAATGAGCGGAGCGGACTCGGGTACCAATGCTGGGGTTCTGCTGAGCAAGGGCCGTTAACCGTGGCCTGGATCCTCCTGGGTCAGGGCGCCTCGGTGCTCATAGAAACGACGCTCCTGTGGCGGTGGCTCCCCGCCGCGGCCGTCCCCGATGGCGCGTTGATTCTCACCGTGCTGTGGGGCGCGTTCAGAGGTTGGGCCCCGGGTCTCATAGCGGGACTAGCCGCCGGACTGATGACCAGCTGGGTGTCGGCAGCGCCGCTGGGAGTTCCCCTGGTCGTGTTTGGAGCGGTGGGCGCGTGCGCTGGTTTCGTAGCAGCACACTTCCACCGCGGCAGTCCATGGGTGATCGGCGGCATGATGGTTGGCAGCACTGTGCTCGCTTTCGCCCTTACCATCTTGGCGTTGCAAGCAGCCGGGTGGCCGCTGGCAGTCAACAGGCAGTTCTTGATCGAGCTGGGGGCGAGGACCGTGCTGAACACGATCTTGGCTCTAGCCGCCACTCCGCTCGTCAGCGCCCTGGCGCCAGCGCCCGGGGTGGTTAGCCCCGTGGTGGGGGCGAGGGCTTGAGTCAGACTTGAGTCATACTATTGAAAGGACGTCGTCACCGGTTCAGGGTGAGCAGCCCAGCGAGAGCCTCCCCAGACGGTCCCTCGCGGCGCGAGGAGTGGTGCTGCTGGCCTTTTTTGTGCTGGCTTGCCAGCTCTGGCGGCTGCAAGTGCTCGAGGGCCCAGCCAACAACGAGGCAGCAGCGGCCAATTCGATTCGCTCTCAGGTTCTTCCGGCCGCGCGCGGCGTCGTTTACGATCGAGATGGCCACCTGTTAGCCGCTAATGCCCCCGCGTTCACAGTGTCGGTGGTCGAGCCAGACCTGCCGGCTGAGCGTCGAGACCAAGTGCTAGGTGAGCTGGCCCAGATCATGGCCATCACGCCCGATCAGATTGAACAAACCATTGCCAGGCGGCGGGGCGCGGCCAGTCCACTGGACCCGATCCCAATTCGCACGGCCGCGTCCCGGCAAGTGGCGATGACGATCGAAGAACACAGCTGGCAGCTGCCAGGCATCAACGTGACGGTGGAATCCGCGCGCCAATACCCGGATGGCGACCTGTTGGGGCATGTTCTCGGCTACCTGGCGCAGCCGAGCCCAGAAGATTACGAACAGCACTATCGCGGCGACGGGTACGCGATGTCCGACCAGGTCGGCGTGGCTGGCCTCGAAGCGACCTAC
Organism: Chloroflexota bacterium; assembly: GCA_036505655.1. GTDB lineage: Bacteria > Chloroflexota > UBA6077 > UBA6077 > SHYK01 > DASXTD01. The sequence goes on along the minus strand of DASXTD010000123.1, from coordinate 4,131 downwards.
GAAGCCGTTCTGCGAGGTCAAAAAGGCGCCCGTTGGCGCGAGGTTGATGTGGCCGGGCGGCCGCTGAGGGAGCTGGGCACCGTCGCGGCCGAGCCGGGCCAGAACCTGCAGCTCACGCTGGATGTGGGTCTTCAGCGAGTTGCCACCGACGTGCTGCGCCGGCAGCTGCCCAAGGGATCGTCCGGGGTAGCGATCATCATGGATCCGCGCAATGGGGACATCCTGGCGCTCGTGTCCGAGCCGGACTTCGATCCGAATGTCTTTTCCCAGCCTGACCGCTCGGACCAGGTGGCCAGGCTCTTGTCCGATCCGAACTTGCCGCTGTTCGATCGGGCCGTTTCCGCCCAATATCCGCCTGGTTCCACGTTCAAGCTGGCGGTGGGGATCGGTGCTCTGCAGGAGGGAGTCGCCAACCGCAACACACACATTCGCTCCGAGGGTGGGCTGCGGGTACCCAATCCGTACAACCCAGCCCTGAGCACCTGGTTTCCAGATTGGGCGGTTCTTGGAGACCTGAATTTCTTGCAGGGCCTGGCGCTGTCCAGCAACGTGTACTTCGCCACATTGGCGGGCGGTTTCCAGAATTTTCAGGGCTTGGGCGCTGAGAAGGTCGCCCAGTACGCACGGATGATGGGCTATGGGGTGGCGACCGGCATCGATCTGCCTGGCGAAGAGGCGGGCCGCGTTCCTACGCCAGACTGGAAACAGACCAACTTCAATGAGCCCTGGTTCCTGGGCGACACGTACAACATGGCGATCGGCCAGGGCTTCGTCCTGGCCACGCCGCTGCAAGTCGCGAACCTGACCAATTTGATTGCCAACAACGGCAACGTCGTGCGCCCCCACTTGGGGAAAGCGATTCTGAACCAGCAGGGTGCGGTAACGCAGGATCTCACGCCTGCTCCGCTGCGGCATCTGGATTTGCGGTCAGACGTCCTCTCCGTAGTACGCGAGGGGATGTTGGGGACGCTTGACACGACGCAGCTCCGCGGCCAGATGCTGCAGAACATCAGGGTGGCAGGGAAGACCGGCACCGCCGAATATGTCGGCCCCCGCGACTCCAGCGGCAACCTGCCCACGCACGGCTGGTTCACGGCCTTCGCGCCCTACGAGAACCCGCAGATCACGATAACGGTCTTTGTGGAGCATGGAGGCGGTCCGTCCACAGCCGTTCCCCTTGCCATGGAGATTCTGCGCAGCTACTTCGGCCAGCCGACCCCAGTCCGGTGAGCTTTTATGAGATGAGCGGAGCACCCCAAAAATGAACGCGCGCTCGTTGGGCACACCGTGGCGGCAGGCAGATCCCCTGCTGCTCACCACCACGCTGGCGCTGGCGGGGCTGGGCACGATTCTCGTGATTAGCGCCACCTGGCACTATACGGAGCCTCCCAGCATCGTCCACAACCCGTGGCTGTTGAAGCAAGTCCTATTTCTGTTCCTGGGGCTGGCCGCCATGGTGTTCTGCGCCACTACGCGGGCCGCCGCCTTGAGGAACCTGGCCTTTGTGTTCTACGGCATCTCGCTCTTGATCCTGGTTGCGGTCGCCATCGCCGGCAAGGGCAGCATCGAAAATGGGGCCGACGCGCAGCGCTGGCTGGAGATCGGCGGCCTCCAGCTCCAGCCTTCCGAGCCGGCCAAGCTGGCGCTGATCCTGGCACTGGCGCGGGTATTCTCGAGTCGACCGCCCGGGCTGCAGACCACGCTGCTCTCAGCCATTACCGCGGGAGTGCCCATTGGGCTCGTCTACATCGAGCCCAATCTGGGCACGGCTCTCTCCATGCTGGCCATCTGGCTTGGCATGCTCGTGCTGTCCGGCACGCCCAAGCGATACCTGGCCGCCACTCTCGCGCTCAACTTGATGGCGCTGCCCGTGCTCTGGATGGGGATGCACGATTACATGCGGCAGCGCATTCTGACGTTCCTGAACCCCCAGGCCTATGCCCTTACCGATGGCTACAACCTGCTCCAGGCTCAAATCAGCATTGGCTCGGGTGGGCTGTGGGGCAAAGGCCTGTTTGAAGGAACCCAGACTCAGCTTCGTTACCTCCGACTCTCGCACAGCGACTTTATCTTCTCGGTTCTGGGCGAGGAGCTGGGGTTTGTTGGATCGATGTTGCTCCTGGTGCTTTTCGCGATTCTGCTGTTCCGAGTATTTCGCGCCTACGAGATGGCCCAGGGACGGTTCTCCGCGTTAATCGCGGCAGGGATCGCGTCTCTCATCGCATTTCAAGTGGTGGCGAACATTGGTGGCAATGTCGGAATGAATCCCCTGGCAGGCATCCCGCTTCCGCTCCTTAGCTATGGCGGCAGCGCCCTGGTGACTCAGCTGGCAGGCCTGGGTCTGGTTCAAGCTACCCTGATCAGTCGGCGCCTCTATCGCTTCGAGGTCTAGGGCACCATGGCTAGGGCCAGAACCACGTACCGATGCCGAGCCTGCGGCGCCTCATTCGCCAAGTGGATGGGGCAGTGTCCGTCTTGTTCGGAATGGAACTCCCTCGAACAGACCTTGGAGGGCTATGCCACCCGGAACGGCATGAGTCCGCCTCGCCCTCCCGCCGAAATTTTGCAGCTCGCGGATCTCGATACTGTGGAAATCAGTCGTCTGCAGACGACCATCATGGAATGGGACCGGGTATTGGGCGGAGGTCTGGTGCCCGGTTCGCTGGTGCTGCTCGGAGGGGATCCGGGAGTAGGAAAGTCCACACTGGCGCTGCAGGTCGCCGGGGCGCTGGCCGAAACCGGGCAATCCGTGATCTACGTATCGGGTGAGGAATCGCCGCAGCAGCTCAGCATGCGAGCGCGGCGCCTGGGGGTAAGCTCCCCGACCATGGGCGTTACCGCCGAAACGGACGTGGAGGCAGTTATCGCGGGGGCGCTCCTCCACTCCCCACAATTCATGGTCATCGATTCCATTCAGAGCGTCTGGGACCCAGCTCTGGAAGCGCCGGCCGGGAGCCTGATTCAGCTCCGCGAGTGCACCCTGCGCTTGCTCCAGTTCGCCAAGACGCATCACATTGCCGTGCTGTTGATCGGTCATGTGACCAAGGAAGGGGCCATCGCGGGCCCTAAGGTCCTGGAGCACATGGTGGACGCCGTCATCTACCTGGAGGGCGAGCGGCTGCAAGCCTACCGCCTACTGCGCGGTGTCAAGAACCGGTTCGGTGCCACCAATGAGGTGGGCGTGTTTGAGATGCAGGAAAGGGGCCTTGTGGAGGTGCTCGACCCCTCGGCGGCGTTTCTGGGCAGCCGGGTAGACTCCGGACCTGGGTCAGCCGTGGTCGTGACCATGGAGGGGACGCGGCCCATCCTGGTGGAGGTGCAGGCGCTGGTGTCGCGCTCTGCGCTGGCGGTGCCCCGCCGAGTCGCCAATGGCATGGACTATCAACGGCTCATCCTGCTCACGGCGGTGCTGGCCAAGCGAGGCGGGCTCTCGCTGCACGAGTGGGATGTCCACCTAAACGTTGTGGGGGGGCTGCGCATCGAAGAAACCGGCGCCGACCTGGGCGCCGCGCTGGCGATTCTATCGTCGTACGAGGACATGCCGATGGACCCGGAGATGGTGGCGGTGGGTGAGATCGGCCTGTCCGGGGAGCTCCGATCGGTGGGGCAGATGGACGTGCGCCTGCGAGAGGCCGCCAAGCTGGGGTTCCGACGCGCGATCGTACCGCGTAACTCGACTGGCGAGGTGCCGGCGCGCATCGAGACCCGGCCGGCCGCGACTGTGCAGGAAGCGGCTCGCCTGGCCGGGCTCCAGTTCCGGGGCACCGGCCAACGGATGACCCGCTAGCGCGCATGGCCGTCAGAGACGCGAAAGGCGACCCCAGACTAATCCCCGCCACCCTTGCGGGGGAGGGTAGGGTGGGGGGTGAACCTTCATGACCCTGAACGGAGAGCGCGTGGCCGGCATCCTGGTGGCGGCGGGCTCATCCATGCGCATGGGACGGGACAAAGTGTGGATGGACCTGGGGGGAGCGCCGCTGATTGCGCGGCCGCTGCAGGTGCTCGCCCAGTGCGCTATGGTCGATGACCTCTTCGTCGTGGTGGCAGCAGAGGCGCAGGCTCGCGCCCAGGCTCTGCTCGATTCTCTGAGCATTGCGGGGACCGTGGTTCCCGGTGGCGCTCGGCGCCAGG
>DASXTD010000122.1:0-21367 GCA_036505655.1 Chloroflexota bacterium | reverse complement strand
GTTACGCGGCCGGGAGTGCCTCCTGCTGCTCGGACTCCTAGCGGTTATCGTGGGTGGATCGGGTATGGCCCTGGATGCCGCCGGCTGGACCGACCATCTTGAGCTGGTCAAGATCATCGGCATCGCTGGCATCGGGGCGGGCTGGGCCATCGGGCGCAGCAAGCTGCCCGGCATCTGGGCTCATCTGCTCGGGCTTAGCAGCGGAGCTGCCCTGGCGACCCTGATGTACGCGACATTCGTGCCCGCCCCGGGCTTCCCGGAGAGCATGCAGCTGTTCGCCGATCGTGTCTTCCAGTGGCTGCGCGCGGCGGCATCTGGGGCAGCCAGCACCGACAACCTCCTGTTCGCGTACAGCATGGCGCTGCTGGCCTGGCTGTTCGGCTATCTCGGTGCGTGGGGCGTCTTCTCCCGATTGAACCCATGGCTGGCTATTGTCCCTCCCGGGATCGCTTTGCTGCTCAATCTGTCCTACGCTTCTCCCGAGTTGTTGCCCTACGTGTTCGTCTACTTGTTAGCGAGCTTCCTGCTCATGATGACTCTCAACCAGGCGGGGCGCGTCGCTCGCTGGCGCTTCGAGGATGTCGAGCATGCTTTGCACCCCGGATCCGGCTACGCGCTGGCCGGTGCCGCCGTGGGCCTGGGCATTGTGCTGGTGGCGTGGAGAATGCCGGTCGGCGATGTGAGCCGAGCGATAACGCCGATTTGGGAGCAGTTCCAGGGCCCCTGGCAGGACCTGCAGGCCAACTTCGATCGCCTCTACGCATCGCTCAATCCGTCTCCCACCTCCATCCGAGGTCTGGCTACGCTGCAATCCTTGGCGCCCCGTGGCTCATTCGAATTGGGCGACAAGCCCGTCCTGCGCGTCACTGGACAACAGCCGTCCTACTGGCGGGCTGCGACTTACGACCGCTACACGGGTCAGCTCATGACAAATAGCAGCGCGGCCACTGATCGCAGGGAGCGCCGCCAGCCCCTGGTCGATGCCACCGAGGCCGACGAAGGACGACGCTACGGCGAATATGGCTTTACCGTGTTAGCTCCGGGGAGCTCGGTGATCTATGCGCCTGACTCTCCGGTGACCGTCAGTGTGCCGACTGTGTACGAGCATCGGGCTGATTTGCACGATTTTGCGCTGCTGCGGCCGGTGGCGGCCTTGCACGAGCAACAGACCTACAGCGTGCTCGCATCGGTGCCGTCGGTATCGGTGTCTGAGCTGCGGCAGGCCCCTACTATCTATCCCTCTTGGGTTCAGAGGGAAAATCTGCAGTTACCCAGTACCTTTCCCGAGGCGGTTCGACAGCAAGCGTGGTCCGTGGTAGGTGATGCCACGACCGTCTACGACGCGGCGGCCAACATGGAGTCCTATCTACGCACATTGCCCTACAAGACCCGAGTTCGGGTTCCTCCCCCGGGCGAAGATTGGGTGAGCTTTCTGATATTCAGTTCAAAGGAGGGCTACTGCGACTACTACGCTACCGCGATGGCCGTCATGCTGCGCTCGGTAGGAATTCCTGCCCGGGTGGCGACCGGCTACGTCACCGGGGAGTGGGATCCGGCGAGCCAGTCCTATCTAGTCCGCGAGAACGATGCACATACGTGGACCGAGGTCTATTTCCCCGGCTACGGCTGGATTACCTTCGAGCCCAGCGGGAATCGAGACTTGCCCGCTCGGCCCGAGTTTCCGCTGGTGGCCACCAGCCCCGAAGAAGTGCAGTCGATCGTGCAGGCCGAGGTGGGCCAGTCTGACTTTCTCGACAACGAGGATGACCTGGATGACACCTCTTTCGTGGCCCTGCCGGACCCCAGTGGAGCGGGCGGCCTGTCCTGGCTCCTCATGGTCGCGGTTGGCCTCTTGATTCTTGTAATCGGGTCCGCGGCCGGGCTGGGCCTGGCCTGGATGCGCAGCCTGGCGGCGCTGCCGGCCTTCGGGAGACCCTACGCGCGGATAGTTCGCTTGGCTACTTGGTCGGGATTCGGTCCGCACGCTTCCCACACGCCCTACGAATTTGCAACCGAGTTGGGGCGGGTGCTGCCGGGAGCCGCGGGTCAGCTCCGGGCGGTGAGTACCGCGTACGTCGAGGCGCTGTACGGCAAGAGGCCGCCCACCGTGCATGATCTGCAGACGCTCGACCGCACCGGAAAGGAAATCGGAGGCCAAATCTTGCGGACGCTCGGACTGCGGAGAGTCCGACGAGCGCTGGGCAGCCGTTTGGTGGCCATTATCGGAGACAGACGTTAACGGACGTTAAGTAACGTAACTCTAGCGTTCATCCGAGTGCCTTGCACAGGTAGGTATAATAGCGTCCGATTTTCCCCACATTCGTTAAGAAGGCGTTAATCCCGCGCCCATCTAAAAGGAGGCCAGGTTGAGGTCGTCGGAGGCGCTGCTCGAGATCCGGAACCTCCGTACCGAATTCCCCACCCGTGAGGGCATCGTCCACGCGGTAAACGGGGTCACATTTAAGGTCATGCCAGGCGAGGCGGTGGGCCTCGTTGGAGAGAGCGGGTGCGGTAAGTCTATTACCGCGTTGTCCACCATCAATCTCGTGCCGAACCCGGGCCGTATCGTGGAAGGCGAAGTCTTGTTCGACGGCCAAGACTTGCTCAAGCTGACGAACGATCAAATCCGTAAGATCCGCGGCAACGATGTCTCCATGATCTTCCAGGACCCGATGACCTCGCTTAACCCAGTTCTCACCATCCTTCAACAGCTTACCGAACCACTGCTGCTCCACAAGGGCATGGATATGGCCGCTGCCGAAAAGCGATCGGTCGAGCTCATGGAGATGGTCGAGATCCCAGCCGCCCAGGCCCGCATCCGGGATTATCCGCATCAGTTCAGCGGCGGGATGCGACAACGTGTGATGATCGCCATGTCGCTGGCCTGCCAGCCGAAGTTGGGGATCTGCGATGAGCCCACCACCGCCCTCGACGTGACGATTCAAGCCCAAATTCTCGACCTGCTGAACCGCCTCCGGCACGATCTGGACATGGCGATCATCATGATCACCCATGACCTGGGCATTGTGGCCGGGCTTTGTGACCGCATCAACGTGATGTATGCAGGCTACATCATCGAGCGGGCCGACGCAGAAGAGCTCTTCGCCAATCCGCAGCACCCCTACACGCTCGGCCTGCTGCGCTCCATTCCTCGGGTCGATCAAGCGCGCCAGACCAAGCTAGTCCCCATCGAGGGCTTCCCGCCCGACCTGGTCAAGATCGGTGGTAGCTGTCCGTTCCAGCCGCGCTGCGTCTACGCGGTAGATAAATGCGTCCAGCAGAATCCCCAGCTGATGCGCGTGGGCGAAGATCACTCGGTTGCCTGCTGGGTGGATGTCTACGGAGGAGGAATCCGCGAATGAGTGCCCCCACTAACGGGACAGCGGCCACCGACGGCGAGACCATTCTCGACGTCAAGAATCTAGAGGTGCTTTTCCCCATCCGCCGCGGATTCTTGATCGAGCGGACCACCGGCCACGTGCGCGCGGTCGACAACGTGTCCTTCAACATCAAGCCGGGTGAGACCCTGGGACTAGTGGGTGAGAGCGGCTGTGGCAAAACGACCACCGGCCGAGCTGTCCTCCAACTCCAGAAGCCGACCGGTGGGCACGTTTACTTCAAAGGTCAGGATCTGACCACGGCCAGCGGGGATGACCTGCGGCACTTGCGCCAGAAGATGCAGATCGTCTTCCAGGATCCGTTCGCTTCGCTGGATCCCCGCATGACAGTGGGGTCGATCATCGGTGAGCCGCTCGAGATCCATGGCCACATGAGTGCCAAGGAGCGGGAGGAAAAGGTCAGGGAGCTCCTCCGCATCGTTGGCCTCAATCCCTATTTCGTCAACCGGTACCCGCACGAGTTCAGTGGCGGCCAACGGCAGCGCATCGGTGTGGCTCGCGCATTGGTGCTCGATCCGGAGTTCATCGTGTGCGACGAGCCAGTCAGCGCTCTCGACGTTTCCATCCAGGCTCAGCTCATCAACTTGTTGGAAGAATTGCAGGATCGTTTCGGCCTGACCTATTTGTTCATCGCTCATGACCTCGCAGTCGTCCGCCACATTAGTAACCGGGTCGCCGTGATGTACGTCGGGAAGATGGTCGAGCTCGCGGATCGCAACAGCCTGTACGAGATGCCCCTCCACCCGTATACCAAGGCTCTCCTTTCGGCCGTTCCCGTGCCTGACCCAAAGATCGAGAAAAAGCGTCAGCGCATCATCATGCAGGGAGATGTGCCCAACCCGGCCAACCCTCCCAGCGGCTGCCGCTTCCACACCCGCTGCCCCTACGCCAAGCCCGATTGTTCGGAGACCGAGCCGCCGCTCGAAGAAGTACAGCCAGGCCACTACGTAGCCTGCTTCTACTGGAAGGACATCCTCGAGCGGGCCCCAAACCCCCTCGCGGTTGCCAGCTAGGTTTAGGCCTCGAAGCTCAGCGGGTCTTCGTTGAACTGAATGTCGAGCAACGCTTCAGTGGCCGCGCTCTGCACTTCTGGGTCGGAGGATGCCTGGGCTCGCTCGAGCGCTATCCGAGCGTCCGTCCCTCCAATAGCTCCCAATGCCTGGACCGCGGCCAGGCGGACCTCCAGGTCTGAATCGTCCAGCCCGCCAATCACGGACGGTAACAGCGAGTCGTCTTCCATCTCGGCGGAAGCTTCCAGCGCTCGCATGCGGAGCTCCGGATCGGGGCTGGCCATCTCTCGCAAGAGATCGGGAATCCATATCTCCTGGCAATTGCGACCCATGGCTTCAATAGCCGCGCCCTGCAGGGCCGGCTCGGAGTATGCTCGCCGAATCTCGGTTTCCACGTGTGGCGTCGTGAGGTAAGCAACGGCGAGGAGCGCGGCCTCGCGTTCGGTGGTGTTGACGGTCGGGGATTGGACCTGATCGAGCAGAACTGATTCAAGCCGGCGTTGGATCTGATCCGGCCACCCGTCCGCCTGAGTCGCCAGGGCGAACGCTCCCAGCGCATCGAGGGCGACCAGTCGTACTCCGGCGTCGGGGTCGCTAATCGCGATCGCGATGATGGGTTCGAGGGCGTCCGGATCGGTCTCCAGTCCGACCAGACGGACGCCATGAGCCCGCACCGCTGGATCGGAGTCTTCCAGAGCGAGTGCTCCCACCTCAGAAAAGTCCATCAGCACGTTGGATTGGGTGACGGTATCGAGATGCTCCACCAGGGCCCGCCGCCCCTCGGAATCGAGCCGCTCCCAGAAGCCATCGAAGTCGTTCCGATCTTCCGGTTCGAGACCGCTCAGCTGCTCCAGGGCTTCCATCGTCGGCGCTTGACCGCTCGCCAGCGCTTGTTCGATCGGTTCAAAGTCGGGCATCAGAGTCAGTCCTGAGTGCTGAGTTCTGACTAGTGAGGTGTCCCCAGTCGAAGGGTATCAGCACTGAGGACTGAGCACTCGGCACTAATAGGCTCGGGCGAATACCGCCGTCTGCGGAGCGTCGCTCTTGCAGACCAGACAGAGCCCCGGCTCATCGCCGCCAGCTAACGGAATGCACCGTAGGGTTGCTCCGGTTCGGGCCTTCACCTCGTCTTCACAAGCGGCATTTCCGCACCAGGGGGCCCAGAAAAATCCTCGTTCGCGTTCCATCTGCTCGGCCACTTCGTCGACGGTCTGAACTCTATGCGTATGAGCGGCTCGAAATTCCAGCGCGCGGGCGAACAGGCTCTGCTGAATGGAGACCATCAGCTCGGAGAGTCGGGGCGCTAGGTTCGCTAGTGGCATGGTCTCTTTCTGCCGCGAATCCCGTCGCACGGCGACCACCTGGCCCTGAGCCACGTCCCGCGGCCCGATCTCCAGGCGCACGGGAGCTCCCCGCAACTCCCATTCGTTGAATTTCCAACCGGGCGTGTGGTCCGACCAGTCCACATGCACCCGGAATTCCCCTGTGAGCCGTTTCTGCACGTCAGCCACCATGGCTTCCACCTGCACGCGCTCTTCGTCCTTACGGAAGATGGGCACGATCACCACCTGAAACGGCGCGACGCGCGGGGGAAGAATGAGCCCATCTGAGTCGCCGTGCGTCATGATGACCGCGCCGATCAGCCGGGTGCTCGCTCCCCAGCTGGTTGTCCAGGCGAGCTTCCGCTCGCCATCCTGGTCCAGGAAATCGATGTCGAAAGCCCGAGCGAAGCGCTGGCCGAATGCGTGGGAGGTGCCGCCCTGGAGAGCCCGGGCGTCTCCCATCATGGCTTCGATTGTGAAGGTCGCCTCTGCCCCTGCGAACTTCTCGGCATCAGACTTCCGACCGGTGATGACGGGTATCGCCAGCTCGGTCTCGACGAAGTCCCGGTAAACCTCCAGCATGCGCAGGACTTCCTCCATGGCTTCTTCTTCGGTCCGATGGACGGTGTGGCCCTCCTGCCAGAGGAACTCCGTGGTCCGCAAAAAGAGATGGGTGCGTTTCTCCCAGCGGACGACGTTGGCCCACTGGTTGATCAGGATGGGCAGGTCCCGCCAGGATTGCACCCACTTGCTGTACATGGTCAGCATGAGAACTTCTGAGGTAGGTCGCACGGCCAAGCGTTCGTCGAGCTCGTCGTCGCCTGCCTCGGTTATCCAGGCTACTTCCGGGCTGAAGCCGGCTACGTGCTCGGCCTCACGCTTGAGCAGGCTCTCCGGGATCAACAATGGAAAGTAGGCGTTGACGTGGCCGGTGGCTTTGAAGCGTGCATCCAGGGCCTCGCGCATGTTTTCCCAGAGCGCATAGCCGTAGGGACGGATAACCATGCATCCGCGCACGGGGGAATAGTCCGCTAGCTCCGCCTTCAGAACGACATCGGTGTACCAGCGCGAATAGTCGTCGCTCTGGTCGGCGATCTCTTGAACGAACCCCCCGTCTTCGGCCATGCCACCTCCTTCAAGTCCCCGGATTGTAGCGCAGCGACTAGCGGAGCGATCTTGGGAGCCAACGGCCAGGGCGGGCTCGTGGGCAAATCCGTCAGCGCATCGGTGATAACGAACTCATCTCAGATTGGCTTGGGCGCCACCTCCGGCTGGGGCACGCCTATAATCGAAGGATACGGTTCCCAGGAGTAGCCCCCTGACCCTCAGCTCGGCAATTTCTGCCGCCAGCGCAGTTGATCCCACACCGAACGAGCACCTGGTCTCTACTTTGCCCTGCTGGCTGGAAGTCGATCTGGATCGCATCGCTGCCAACGTTCGATCATTGAAGCAGTGGGTGGGACCGCACACAAAGATCGCGGCGGTCGTAAAGAGCGGCGCCTACGGCGTCGGGGCCGAGGAAGTCGCGCGAGTCGCCTTGACGGCTGGGGCAGAATGGCTAGCGGTTGCCCGCGTGCACGAAGCGGTGGAGCTGCGGCAGGCCGGTATCGAGGCGCCTATCCTGGTTTTGAGCCGCACACATCCGCTCGAAGCTGACCTGGCGGCCCAGCACCGACTGGCCGTGACGGTCGAATCTCCAGAGCTGGCGTGCGCACTGAGTATGGCCGCCAGCACAACTGGACGACCAGTCGCCGTGCACTTGAAGGTGGACACTGGAATGCACCGGTTTGGAGTGCTCCCCAGTGAGGCCCGAGCCCTAGCCGAGGTGTTGGCAACTACCCCGGGCCTCCGGGTAGAAGGCCTCTGGACGCATTTCGCTAGTGCCGATGAACCCGATCTCAGCTCCGCCCGCGATCAGCTGCAATGCTTCTTCCAGGTGCGCCAGCAGTTGCACGAGGCCGGGTTGGATTTTCCGGTCTGCCACACCGCCAACAGTGCAGCCACTCTCGCCTTCCCCGATGCGCACCTTGATCTAGTGCGGCCCGGGCTCACCCTTTACGGCATCAGCCCGTTGGTCGAAGATCGGGCGGGCCCGGACCTACTGCCGGCCCTGGCCCTCAAGGCCCGTCTGGCTCGGGTGATGACGGTGCAGACGGGGGAGAGCGTCGGCTATGGACGCACCTGGCGTGCACCGCGGCCCAGTCGGGTGGGTCTCATAGCGGCGGGATACGCCGATGGCCTTCCGCGATTGCTCTCGAACCGAGGAGCAGTGCTCGTCCTGGGAAGACCAGCGGGTCTGATTGGTCGAGTATCGATGGACCACACGACAATTGACATAACCGATATTCCACAGGCGGATGTCGGGAGCGTGGTTACCGTATTCGGGGAAGACGGCGATACGAGTCTCGACATCGCCGAGTTGGCCCAGCATGCGGGGACGATTCCGCACGATATCCTGACTGGCGTCGGAGGTCGGGTTGCGCGCGTCTACCGGCAGGGTGGAACAGTCGTGCGCGTCGCGCGCCTCAATGCAGAATCGGAACCGGCCCTGTAGCTACTTCCGGCGGAATCCGCGCGTTGCCATTTTCCAGGCGAACTGACGCACGAGTGGATTCTTCAGCAAGGCGACCGCGATGGGGACGAGCTCCATCGCGTAGCGCGCGCCCGCCCGGGAATTCCGGTCCGCGAAGTTCCGTATCGCGCGTTGGCTGGCGCCATTACGCGGGGGGAACCAGTCGCGTCCGCCTACCGCGCGCAAGCTGGGGAGGCCACTCGCCACTTTGCTCGCGGCCTCCCCAGCCGATTTGGTCATCTTCTGAGCCGGTGTCAGATGGCGGCTCCTCGCTTGCCCGGCGAGTGCCGTCCCGAGTACGACTCCCGCGAATACGGCGGCTACTGCCGACATTACCACCGGTCGTTTCCGCCACTGGTCGATGATCAGGGCGGTCAGCATCTCGATTCGTTCCAGGGTCACTGCCGCGGCCTGCGCGACCTCTTCAGCGGCGATCTCCCATCGTTCTCCGCCTGGCTCTTCTAGTCCTTCTGACGAGTTGGGTTCTTGAGCCACGCTCCCATCCTCCGATAGTGCTTCTCTAGGGATCATAGCACCTGCTCGTCAGCCGCCCAGAGATAAAGGTCGCGCTGCTCACACGGGCCGGTCCTCGGCGGACCTACCGCGCGCCGGCGATAGCTAACTCGGGCGTGCCACTGGCCTTGCCATCGCCCCGCCACCGCGCGGAGATCGAGGTCACGATCGTGCGGAACTCGTTGCGCTCCTCATCGGACAGGTCATGGTCATTGAGTACGTCTGCGACCGCTTGAAACGCATCGTCCCACGCGCCCAGCTGCACGATAGAAACCGGAGCATAGCCGGCGGCAATCAGCAGGCGGTTCCGTTCCGGCACCGTGAGCCGCAGCGCGCGAGCCAGAGCTTCGACGATGTGCTGGCGCGGAGGTTCGCGATCACCATGCTCGATCCGGGTTAGGTAGGACGGGTCGACCCCTACCTCGTACGCGAGATTGTTACGGGACCGGCCTGTGCGCTCGCGATAGCCCCGCAGTAACTGCGGAAAGTCCTCGACCATGGATGCGCCTCCTCCCAAATGTCTGCCGGGCTCCATCCTCTCATCGGTGTGCCCCCATGTCAACACTTCGTAACCCGGCTGTGATGGTCGTGCCTGAGGCATATTTCGGTGCCATCATGTCATCAAATCGGCCCGCGCGCGGTGACAGCGAGTCTCATTCTTACGCGGCCTGGCGCTCAGGCTCGCGAGCTTGCTACGGTGCCTCAGTGCGAGACTTGGCTTAGGGAGGCCGATTGGACATCGGGGTAGATATCGTTGAGCTGGCGCGGGTGCGGAGGGTGTTGGAAAAGCACACCGCAGGGATGCGCCGGCGCGTGTATACGGATCTCGAGTGGACCCAGTGCAGCAAAAGCATCGCCTCACTGGCGGGGCGCTTCGCCGCGAAAGAGGCGGTGATGAAGGCACTGGGCACGGGGGGCATGGCGTTTCGCGACATCGAGATCGCCCGTCTCCCCTCCGGAAAACCGGATGTGCGCTTATTCGGGAGAATGCTGCGGCGGTCTGAGCGGCTAGGTGTGACGGCGATCAGTGTCAGCATCTCGCACTCGCGAGACAACGCAGTGGCAGTTGCCATTGCCGAGCGGATGGCGCCCGCGGGCGCCGCGACCACCGCATGAGGGTCGTATCGGTCGCCCAGATGCGCGATCTGGAGCGAGCCACATTTGCCGCCGGCACGTCTGAGGATGAATTGCAAAGGCGGGCGGGGGCCGCCGTCGTCCAGGCGGTGTTGGAGCTACGTCCTCGCCCCGCCCGGGTCTTGGCCCTGGTAGGAACCGGGAACAATGGCAGAGACGCCTGGATCGCTGCCACCGGTTTGCGCGAGCACGGGTGGGGCTCCACTCTGTATCTGTGTCCCGGCCATATCGTAAGCGATTCGGAGATCGAAGAGTTCCTGAACGCGGGCGGCTCTGTTGTCCACCACCAGGCCGTGCTCGATCCTTTGGTCAATGCTCTAGATGCGGCCGAAGTGGTCTTGGATGGGCTGCTGGGGATCGGGGCGCACCGAGCTCCGCGCGAGCCGCTAGCCAGCCTGATCGAAACGTTGAACCGAGAGCGGACACACCGATCCGGTCTGCTGATCGTCGCGGTGGATGTGCCGAGCGGGCTTGATCCTGATTCCGGCACGGCGACGGGCATTGTCGTTCAGGCGGACGCCACCGTCGTGCTCGGCGGCGCCAAGCGAGGATTCTTGACGCCGCGCGCCGCTGTCTTTACCGGCCAGCTACTGTTTGGTGAGATCGGGGTCGTGGAAGGCCCCGCCAACGCTGCTGAAGTGCTCACGGAGGCGTCTGTGCGCGGCCTTCTGCCCGCCCGCCCGCTCAATGCGCACAAAGGCACATTCGGCCGGTTGCTGGTGGTCGCGGGATCTCAGCGTTACGTGGGAGCTGCCTACCTCGTTTGCGCGGCCGCGATTCGGGCAGGTGTCGGGATTGCCACCCTCGCTGCGCCTCGCTGGCTGCGCGACGTTGTGGCGTCTCGGCTCGCAGAGGTGACGTTCTTGCCGCTACCGGACGGTGGTCCGGTTGGTGAACCCGACGAGAGCGCTCGCCGAATTCTGGATGAGCTGCCTCGTTTTACCGCGCTGGCGCTCGGCCCCGGCCTTTCGATGGAGGGCGGAGCCTCGCGCTTTGTTGAGATATTGCTGAAGGAACGGCCGCAGGGGGGAATCCCGGCCGTGGTGGATGCGGACGGGATCAACGCGCTAGCAACTTTTCCCGATTGGCCAGCCTGGATCGGCCGAGACGTCGTGCTGACCCCCCACCCAGGCGAGCTACAACGGCTGGCAGGTGCACAGGATCAACCTGCGACGGATGGCTGGGAGCGCACGCGGGCGCTCGCTTCGCAATGGGGCGTGACATTAGTAGCCAAGGACGCATTCACCGCCATCGGTTCCGATGGCGGTGCCTGGGTGTACCCGTCCCCGAACCCCTCGCTGGCGACGGGCGGGACCGGCGACGTGCTGACGGGCATCATCGGTGGGTTGCTCGCACAGGGCCTGAAACCCTCAGAGGCGGCTCGGATCGGAGTTTGGGCCCACGGGGCAGCCGGCCACCATTTGCGGGCAGGAAAGCACGCCGGTGGTGCTGCTGCGTCGGACCTCATCCCTGAGATCGCGGACGTCCTCGCGCTCCTCCCTGCGGAAAGCCGCCGAATCTTGTAGGAGGGCGCAGCCGGAGACCAAAGGGGCGGGCGCCATGAGGAGGGCTCTCGCTGATTGCCCCTCTGCCTCCAGGCGCTTACCTGGCTACCGGACGATCACGTGGACGCGGTGAACGGCGTTGTTACCCATGCCGCGGGCGGTCCAATGCTGATCGAGAGGCTGCGAATGGGCTTCCGCGTCCGTGGCGCGACAGCACAGCTCGTATGGGCCGGGCTCGGATGCGTCCCACGTGTATCGCCAGGAGCGCCAGGCATGATGCCCAGCCGCTGCATCGAGCTTCGCATCCTCCCAGGAGGCGCCGGCATCGGTGCTGACCTCGACGTGCGTGATGGGTGCAACCCCAGACCAGGCCCGACCGAATAGCTCGACTGGTCCTCGCTCCATGATTCGAGTGCGGGTCATGAAATCAGGGATCCCGGGTGGCACCATCAAGGACCGCACGCGCATGAGCGTGACTGCGTCTCCCGGCTCGGCCCGATTTTGGCTGTAGCGGTAGGCGCTGGTCTGCTGGTAGCCCTCGAAGTCGGTATCGATCGCCTCAATGTCCGCCAGCCATTTGACGTGCGCCATGCCATACCAGCCGGGAACGACCAGGCGGAGCGGGTAGCCATGCTGCGGTTCGAGCGGAGCTCCATTCATCGCCCAGGCCAGCAGCACATCCTCATGGAGCGCGGTATCAATGGGCAGGCTGCGCTGGTAGGTCTGCTCGTGGCCGCCCTCGAATCCCCGATCCAGGCCCGTGAAGACGATCTCGCGCACATCGTTTCCCAGGCCTGCTTGCTCCAGCAGCCCGCGTAGCGGTGTCCCAGTCCATTCAGCGTTAGCTACACCGCCGTACAGCCAGGGTTGGCTAACTGGCCGGGGTTGGAGCAGGCCCCGACCATCTCCCGCACACTCCATCGTGACCGCTAGCGTCCGTTGGGGCAGCCGTTGCAGCTCATTCAGGCTCAGACTGAGGCGTTTCCCGACCAAGCCACCCACGTCGAGACGCCAATGGCTCGCATCGACCATGGGGACGTCGTAGTGCACCAGGAGGTAGTGCATACCGGTCGGTGTAATGTCCCACCGCAGTCCTTCGAGCGGCATCGCCCGGTTGCGCAGCGCAAGCTGCAGCTCCTCAGCTAGGAAGCGCTTGCTTTCTTCTATACCGCTGCCGTCGCCGACCGGGGGAATCGTGACTTCCGCCACTGCGCGCTCCCGTTTTAACGGCCACCACTCGTGCACCGCTCAACCTTGGTGCCCGAGTCCGCTCCGCTCGCTTCAGCCGGTTCCGCCGGACCCGGGGCTTAGCTCACCTTGCGCCGAGCCGCCGCGAGCTCGGCTTCGAGTCGCGCCCGCGTCTCGTCGAAGGTCGCCCGGAAACTCTCCAGGCCACGTTCGAGTCGAGCGTCCCAGCTCGGAACCTCGACCTTGGCCGGCGGTTGCCAGGACAGATCAAGCTGCTTGACGAAGCGGGAAATCTCTTCCCGCTTCACCACCACGACTGCCAGCGCTGTTCCCACGAGTGCGCCTTTGACCAGTCCAAATATGAAGCCGCTCATGCTTTTCCGTCTCCTTGATGGTTATCGGACATGACTGCTCGTGCGAATTGAGCCGCCGCCGTAACCGCCGCCAGTACCTCGATGATCGGGCGTGTTGCTCGATCGCCGACGAACTCGGTGGTCCCGCGCACCGAGCGCGCCACGTCGGCGCTTGTACTCAGGGTATCGGCTGCGAGGTCGGTCAGTCGGGCGGTCTGCTCTCCTGCGAGGTCGGTCAGTCGGGCGGCCTGCCCCCGCACCAGCCTTACGAGTCTTATCACCATGAATAGCAGGATCAGAACGGCGAGACCGATCACGATGCTTTCGACGGCCACCAGGAGGATGGCGATGTCGCGGGCGATACCCAGGCCATCCCGCAAACCAGAAAATTCCATTCGCTCTCCCCACGACCTCGGGTTCCAACCTGGACAGGGCCGTTCAAGTCCAGTTCCGTGAGCGGCAGCGGGCCTGCCCGCAAGGACTTATAGCGTACTAACAGATACGTAACAACCGTCCGAGGGCGAGCGCGCTCCAGGCCAGGATCGTGGTGGAGATCAGATTGGCTTCTCCGATAGCCAACACCGCGGGAGGAATCGCGCTACCCAGCGCGCCACCCACGATACCCCCGACGACTCCGAGACCTAGCCCCGCGGATAGCTCTGACAGCTCATGACCAAATATCAGGTGAAATAACGATCCGTGAATCACGCCGACGATGGCCGCCACGAGCAACCAGGGAGGAACTAGGCTGAGGAGCGGCAGGACCGACCTCCGTGGTGTGGGTTGGATTTGACGTTTCCCTAGGGGGGATCGGTGTCGTAGCCGGTGACCCCAGGGCCGGGCAAGCCATTGCTGCGTGGCCTATGATAAGGCGGGCAGGGGCCAACGAGGGCGAGCGGAGACAGGTCGCAGAGCCCATCGCTGGCGGGGCTAGCGTCAGACCACCTGTCCGGGGTTAAGCCGTGTCTAGTCCCGCGCCTCTAGGAAGCGAAGGCGGTACGCTGAGCGAGGTCCTACCCAGCGTGTTGCCGTCCGGCTTGCCCACCCGCTGGGCCATTTACCCCCGCATCGGCGAGTCGGAACGTTCGCAGCTCCACGTGGACTCGCTGCTTCTGGCTCAGCTGCTGTGGAACCGCGGCGTCCGCACCCAGGCCCAGGCTGCGAGCTTCCTGACTCCTGATCAGCTTGACGGCCTAAGTGATCCGTTCGCCTTGCGCGGCATGGATGTCGCAGTTGACCGCCTGCTGGGAGCGCTCAAGGGCGGCGAGTCGATCGCCGTCTATGGCGACTTCGACGTGGACGGCATCGCCGGGGCCGCGCTGGTGGCCGAAGCCATCCGGCTCGCCGGCGCCACCCCCACCGTCTACCTCCCCAATCGCGCTCGCGAGGGCCACGGGCTAAACGTCGATGCGCTCCAGCAGCTCAACGATCGCGGGGTACGAGTGATCGTGACCGTCGACTGTGGCATCACAGCCGGCATCGAGGTTGCGCGCGCCAGTGAGCTGGGGATGGACGTCATCGTTACCGATCACCACACCGTTCCCATTGAGCTGCCCGGTGCGCTCTCGGTGCTGAATCCTCACCAGGACGGATGCTCATATCCGTTTAAGGATCTGGCCGGTGGGGGCGTGGCTCTCCAGCTGGCCCGCGGTCTGCTCAGCTCCTGTTTGGCGGCGGGAGAGGCCAGCCAGAGAAGCGCCGAGCTCACTGACCTGGCTGCGCTGAGCACAGTGGCCGACATGGTGCCTTTGGTCTCAGAGAACCGAGCCATCGTTGCTCACGGTCTGGTGGGGCTGCGGGAAGGGCGTCGACCAGGCTTGAACATGCTTTGCAAACGAGCGGGTCGAGCGGTCGCTGATCTGACTGCGCGGGATCTGGCCTTTTCGATGATTCCGCGACTGAACGCGGCCGGCCGCATGGGCGACGCCCGCGACGCGCTCGACCTGCTGCTCAGCACCGATCTGGATTCAGCCCAGGAGCTCGCCGAGCGGCTCGAACAGGCCAACGGAGCACGGCGGGATCAATTATCCGACTTCCTGAGTGCTTTGGAGGGAGACGTGGCGGAGGCGGAGACCGACTCGGCTGTCGTCATCGACGGGCCTTACCCTGTGGGGCTAGCT
Organism: Chloroflexota bacterium; assembly: GCA_036505655.1. Classification (GTDB taxonomy): domain Bacteria; phylum Chloroflexota; class UBA6077; order UBA6077; family SHYK01; genus DASXTD01. Next base: position 6,252 of record DASXTD010000122.1, on the reverse strand, counting down.
GGGCTCCTGGCGTCTCGTTTGGTCGACCGCTGGCAGGTTCCCAGCGTCGTCATCCAGCGCGACGGTCCACTCTGCCGCGGGTCCGCCCGAGCACCGGAGGGGTATCACCTCGTTCAGTTGCTGGAGGAGTGCTCCGATCGGCTCATCCAGTTCGGGGGGCACGCGCGGGCAGCCGGGTTCACATTGGAAGCTCGTCACATCGAGTCATTCCGAACCGCCTTCATCGCAGCTGCCCGGGCCGATAGATCGGCGGCGGCCCCGGAGCGAATCCTGGCCGCGGACGGTCGCCTGCAGCTCCAATCCGTCGGGCCCGCTCTGGCAGACCTGGTGGCCCGGTTCGAGCCGACCGGAGAGGGGAATCCTCCGCCGACGTTCGTTTCTCGGGTCAGTGTTTTGCGGATCGAGGACACGAGTAACGGACACCTGCGCATGCGCCTGCGCGACGGCACTGGTATTCGCAAGGCAGTCGCGTTTCGCCCAGCGTTTCCTTCGCCGGCGGAAGGCAGCCAGATCGAGGTCCTCTACGAGGTCAGCCGCCGGTACCGAGATGACGCCCAGCAGATCGAGCTGGTCGTGCGCGACGTGGCCCAGCCCGGCCATCTCTCATCCACGGTATAATTTCCGCGCGTAAGTGATCGTCCACGGTTTTGTGGGCGTAGTTGTGTCAATCATTGTCATTAGATATTTCGAGATATTTCGCGTGTCCCGCGTGAGAGGGCCCGGGGGCGAAGCCCCCGTTTGCTTTCTCCCCTTCCCTTCGAGGGGAGGGGGTCGGGGGGAGAGGTGATTTCAAGTGAGTAGAGCGCCGACGACGGTCAATCTCAGCGCCCGGCCTCGCACCCTTTTTGGCAAAAAGTGCGGTGCGTTGCGCCGATCCGGGTGGGTACCGGCCAATGTATTCGGCCCGGGCGCGCCATCAGTTGCCATTGAGATCGCCGCTCACGATATCGCGCATCTCTTGACCCACGTGCGGCGTACGGCCCTATTGTCCCTCGCCATCGAAGGACAGAAGGATGACGCCACCGTACTCGTCACGCGCGTCGATCGCCGTCCCACCAACGACGAGCTTTACCACGTGGACCTCTATCGAGTTTCGATGACCCATACGCTCCACACCACGGTGCCGATTGTTTTGGTCGGCGATGCACCCGCGGTCCGCACCCATGAGGCCACCGTGCTCCATGAGCTCAACTCGCTATCTATCGAGTGTCTGCCCGGCGATATCCCGGAGCAGATCGAAGTCAACATCGAAGCGCTGGTGGAGATCGACGACGCTATCTTTGTGCGCGACCTGACGCTTCCACCGAAGGTCACCGTCCTGGCGTCCCCGGATGAAATGATCGTGCATGCGGTCCGTCCACGCGTCATCGAGGAAGGCGCACCTGGCGAAGAGGCTGCTGCCGAGGGTGAGGCTGCCCCAGAGGGTGAAGCCGAGGCCGAAGGCGAGCCTGGCGCCGAAGAGAAGGCTACCGAAGAGACCCGCTAGAGTCTTTCGGCCGGTCGTGATAGCACATGGCCGGTCAGGGTAGCGCGTGCGGGATTCGAACCCGCGGTCTCCGCCTTGAGAGGGCGGCGTCCTGGGCCACTAGACGAACGCGCCAGGCTAGCTAGGTGGTTGGCCGCCTCCAGCCTCGCGCCTATTGTACCAGGCTACGCGGCTGCCCGGGCCGACGTCTGGTCGGCTCGACCCTTCGTGAGTCGGGAACCTGCTCTATGCGTGCAGCCCGTCGTCGCGCTAGGCCGCCGGAAGGGATAATGGCGCTGGAACGATGTCTCCGTTAGGAAGGATGGAGGGCGATGAGCTATCAGGGCCATCCAGTCATCGATACCGATTCCCACATCTATCAATTCTGGGATCTCGATCGCTCCTATAAGCCGTACATCGATCCGGCCTATCGCGAGAAGTTCCAGCGATTTAGCGCAACCGCTCGCGCCTGGACGCGTTTCCCCGGCGATTCGCCGTTTCCGGATTTCGTCTGGCAGGCCCCGCCGTCCCACCCGATGGGGGTCTACGACGCATTCGACGCACCGCAGACCGATCCGCCCGACCGGGAACGCGGCGGTACTCCAGTGGGCGCAAAACATCGGCAGATCCTCCGTGGTGGCAGGGAGATCGATCCGGCCTGCAACTGGGACCCGACCGTGCGGCTCAAAGACATGGACAAGGCCGGGATCGATTTCAGCGCGATCTTCCCCAGCAGCTCGGACAGCTTTTGTGCCATCAGCGACGTCGGCTTCGAGGCCGCCTTGAGCGGTGCCTATAACCGGTTCATGACGGAGTATTGCTCGGGAGCGCAGGGGCGCCTCCTCTGGGTTGCCGGCTCGGTTATGCGAGATATCCCAGAGTCGGTGGCGCAGCTCCGGCACTGGGCCGAGCACGACGAAAACTTCGGGGGAACGTTCATCTCGCGGGTGTGCCCGGATGGGACCATGCTGGACAATCCGAACCTGCATCCGCTCTTCGCCGCTTCCCAGGAGCTGGACCTACCGATCTGGGTCCATGGCGGAGCCCAGCGGCCTCCGTTCACTCCGTGGGTCGATGCACCCAATTCCCTCTACCACAGCGTGGGTGGTATGTTCGCCATGACTGCACTGATCGCGGGCGGGGTATTCGACCTCTTCCCGCGCCTGCGGATCGGGCTGTTCGAGAGCTTCAGCGGTTGGATGCCTTACCTGGTCGAGAAGCTGGACGAAGGCTATCGGCCGGGGTCGCCGCAGGCTCCCTACCTCAAACGGAAGCCATCCGAGATCGTGGCGTCAGGGCAGCTCTTCTGCGCCATCGAGGCCGATGAGGGACAGCTCGAGCACGTGGTCGCAGACCTGGGCGAGCATCCCTGGCTGTTCACCACCGACTACCCGCACCCGGGAACTTCCTGGCCGGATGGGCTCCCTCAGATCACTGAGCGCAAGGGCCTGGCGGAGAGCGCCAAGATCAACCTGCTGGAACAAAACGCGAAGCGATTCTTGCCCCGACTTTGCCGGTAGCTTTCTATTCAGCGCTTAACTTGAGGAAGAACAACGGGGATTACGCCTGGCTGCGGGGCTCCCGCTGGCTGCCGGACGTGGATTCGAACCACGATTAACTGATCCAGAGTCAGCCGTCCTACCATTGAACGATCCGGCAATGAGGTCCGCCTGACTTTATAGCATGAGGTATGAGGCGGGAGCCTCGCTCGGCTGACAAGAGACCCTGCTCTAGAGCGACGGCTCGGTGGAGATTTCCAACCTTCTGCCGCTCGGATCCCGCATCGTCATCGAATAACCCGGTCCTTCTCCATGCAGCCGAACCCCTTCGATTTCGACCCCGTTCGCCTCAAGCTCGGCGCGCACCCGCGCAGAATCACCCGGCCACTCAACTTCATATGTGTGGTGATCCCACGCTGGCCGCGGACCGCTCGACCATTGGTAGAGGCCGAGGGAAAGCGGCCCGAGCTCCATGCGCCGAATCTGCACCGATTCTCCCGGGGAGCGTTGCTGGGTCACCGGTGCATCTGGCTCTTCCGCGCCAAACAAGTTGCTGTAGAACTCGGCCGTCTCGGCGAGCTTGTCAGTACTCGAATTCCAGGATAGGATGCGCTTGACCTTGAACACTGTCCCTCCAGTTCCGTTGGCGGAGTCATGCTAGCTCCGCCACGACTGGCCGACAACCAGCTCAATCAACTCAGTGAGGAAACGCCGCTGGTTTGCCTCAACCGAGTCCCGTTCATCCTTCTCGCCATCGCGCTCGTCGGGTGCAGTGGTCCCGCGAGCCCTTCAGGTCTAACTGAGCGCACACCGGCCGCTGAGCAAACTGGGCCCAAGCGGATCACCGCGGCGATCCTCGGAGACCCATATACCTTTAGCGCGAAGTTGAACACATCCGGGCCTGGGAGCAATGTCCCCGGGACTGATGCCCTCGAGGACCTCATGAACTCAGGGCTAGCGAACACCGACAACCGAGGTTTGCTAAACCCGGTTCTCGCCGATGCCGTGCCAACCGTTGAGAACGGGCGTTGGGTCCTGCTCCCCGACGGTCGCATGGAGACGACCTGGCACATCCGCCCCAACGCCTACTGGCAGGATGGCACCCCATTTACCGCGGACGACCTCATCTTCACGACCCAGGTCAGTCGCGACAAGCAGGTCGGTTGGGAATATGACGCTGCGTTCGATGCCTTCGACAGCATAGAGTCCTCCAATGGTGGAGAAACAGTCATCGTTCGCTGGAAGCAGCCTTTTATCGAAGCTGACACCATGTTCTCTCACGCGGTGAGTGGCCGCACGCTCCCACTGCCGAAACATCTGCTCGAGGACCCGTACACGAGGGACCGCGCGACGTTGATGGATCACCCCTACTGGAGCGAGCAATTCGTTGGCACCGGCCCCTTCAAGCTTCGCGAGTGGCAGCGAGGCAGCCATCTTATCGTCGATGCGAACGAGCGCTTCGTTCTCGGGCGGCCGCGGATCGATCAAGTAGATGTGCGCTTCGTCACAGACCCCCGGACGTTGGCGGCAAACATCCTGGCGGGCGACATTGACCTGACGATCGGTCGTGGGATTTCTCTCGAGCAGGCGACACAAGTCCGTGACCAATGGCGCGACGGGGTGATGGACTATCGCGTGAGCAACTGGCTGGTTGCTTATCCTCAGTTCTTGGATCCGAGTCCTGAGATCATCAGGAACGTCCAGTTCCGACGCGCGCTGGTGCACGCACTTGACCGGCAACAGATGACAGACGCCCTACAGGCTGGACTTGGTGAAGTAGCCCACACCTACATTAGCCCGGACGATCCGGCCTACCCTGACGTGGGCCCGGTGGTTCCACGCTACGATTTCGACCCTAACCGAGCGATCCGGATGATCGAAGACCTGCTGTACCGACGGGATGCCGAAGGCTTCAGAACCCCCTCTGGTCAACGGCTCGAGTTGGAGGTGCGCGTCGGTGCAGGTGAGGATCTGACGGAAAAGGCGGGACTCGCCATGGCTGACTACTTCCATCGAGCGGGAATCGCCGCTGATGCCACGATTGTCCCAGCCCAGCGCATCCGCGACCGCGAGTACGCGGCTACCTTCCCGGGCTTGTATCTGCGCGGCCAGCCGACCGATCCGGCTCGCCTGGGACGGTTCCACAGCTCAAAGGTCCCCACGCCTGAGAACAACTATATCGGCGACAACAACCCGCGCTATCGCAATCCGGAATTCGATGTGCTACTCGAGCGCTATTCAATGACGGTCGCGCAGCGGCCGCGATATCAGGTCCTTAGTCAGATCGTGAGCCACATTGCGGACCAGGTGATCATGATCGGTCTCTTCTATCGAGTAGAGCCGACCCTTTTCGCCAATCGTATCAAGAACGTCGCCGCGCGACCGCCAACGTCAACCCAAGCCTGGAACGCCCACCTGTGGGACGTGACGTCTTAGTTCCGGATCGCTAGTCCTTCAGCGGGTACATCTCGCTCCAGTTGGGCGCTTCCATGAACTCCAGCCAGCGGCCAAATCTCGCGCGCTGGTTGGACTCGGATCTGACCTGACTGAGCTGGCCGGGGATGCGGCCGGCTGGCTTTTCGTGCCCGAGGCCCATCTGATAGTTGTACGGATACCTGCGGGCGATCACACCGCTGCTGGCGGCTGATGCGTAGTTCCAGTTCTCCATGTCATCCGACTCGGTCATTCCCACTGGACCCGCATAGCGCATCTGGAAGCGGCGCATGGCGTCTCGGGCCTCCCTGGGCGCTTGCTGATCCACGAAGTAGAAGCGCCAGGCCTCTGTAGACTGCACCCCGTCCGGATGCCAGACCACAAACGTACGCGCGGCCCCGCCGGTTGAGAAATTGGGGAAGATGCCGCAGCCGCCCTCCACGATGGTCTGTCCCGCGAACCGCCGCATGCGCTCCCCGTACGCCTCCCGGTAGTAGTCGTCCACCAGCGGCGAGACGGTGGGCCAGGTGGGAACGTACGGCTCGTCGGCGCTGTGGAGCGAGAAATGGCCACCGTGGCCGAGCCGTGCAACGGTCACCTCATAGCGCTCCCGCGGCAGGCGATCGCTGTGGCGATCGGCGGTGTTGCCCTTGTCCTCCTGGGGTCCGTAGGCGGCGACCTGGGTCGACCGATGCGTGATAGATCCGTGCGCCGCGTCTCCGTTGAAACTCGTGGCTGGGAACTTCCAGTTGCTGGGCATGCGCCACTTGTGGACGCCCACGCAGTCCAAGCCGCCCTCGCGGCCATCGTCCCCGTCCAGGAGCGGGTTCAGATAGTAGGCCGCGTCCCCCAGGT